>NZ_JBFSPI010000025.1:0-59683 GCF_041464685.1 Vibrio sp. 10N.237.312.B06 | reverse complement strand
ACATGGTCAACTAGATTGGTCTAAAGGAATAGAACAATCGAGAGCGTTAGGAGCGACTATGTCAAACTCTTCCTCAACTCAAACCCCAGAGCAACGAATCAAAGAACTCGAGCAGCAATTAGAAGAAACTCAGCTCAAAGCTGAGTTCTTTGAAGCGGTTGTAAAAGTCATGGATCGAGATTTCGGTGTCCGAATCTCAAAGAAGCGCAAGGCCGAGTTATTAAGGAAAAAACGGTCAGAAAGTTGACCGTCACTAAAGCTTGTCACTTCATAGGTATTACACGACAAGCTTTCTACAAGCGCTGTGTTGCAGAAATTCATCAGACAAAGAAAGATGAATCAGTACTCGGTTTTGTGAAGGAGCAAAGGATGATGCACCCTCGTATAGGAACTCGTAAGATCAAGTATTTACTTGCTCAGAACGATATTGAAATAGGGCGAGACCGCTTATTCTCTCTGCTGAGAATGAATCGATTATTAGTGCAGAATCGAAGGGCTTATCATCGAACCACAAACAGTAATCATCGCTTTTACTGCCATCCGAATCGTGTCAAAGAAGGCTTAATACCGGAAAGACCAGAGCAATTATGGGTTGCCGATATTACTTATCTAGCAACGCGGCGTGGTAGTACTTATCTCAGTTTAGTGACGGACGCTTACTCAAGAAAAATCGTGGGCTATCACATAAGTGATGATATGAAAGCTCGCACGGTCAAGCAGGCCTTTTTAAACGCGTTGAAAGAACGGAAGAATACAGGTGAGCTTGTACATCACTCAGATCGAGGTGTTCAGTACTGCTCTGTTGAATACCAAGAGTTGCATCGACAGTATGATGTATCTTGCTCAATGACTGATGGCTATGACTGTTATCAGAATGCGTTGGCAGAGAGGATCAACGGAATACTGAAGATGGAGTATCTGTTGAATAAGCCTAATGATTTAGATGAAGCAAAGAAAATGGTCGCCGAATCAGTAAAAATCTATAATGAATATAGGCCTCACACAGCTCTAAAATACAAAACGCCCGATGAAGTACATCGAGCGTTTTAGTCAATCAAGTGTCAACCCATATCAGGACGGGTCAGGTGTTCTAAGTAAGCAGAAAGCTAATTAGGCAGAAAATCTAAGTAAAAAAAAGAACGAAGCCGTGATGACCACATTGTGATCATCACGGCTTCAGTCGTTTTTGAGAACGGGAAAAACAGATACCACACTAAGTCAGTGTAGCCGCAACTTTTCTTCGCTTCATAGCCGAGACAACTCTATTTCGCCCTGAATCTTTCGCCTTATACAAAGCCTTATCAGCCTTGCCATACAACAAATCAAAATCGAACTGGCGCTGATCCGAAGTTATCGATGCATAACCCACAGATGCGGTTAAATATTGGCTAGTGCTACTTTTACAATGGAGAATTTTTGCATCTTCAATACTTTGTCGAATCGACTCTGCACGCTGCTTTGTTGTTGTGTGATTGGTACCGATCATCAACAACATAAACTCCTCACCGCCGATACGGCAGAAGGTTTCTTGATCACCGTAAACATGAGTGCTCAGTATCTTGCCAATGGCACGTAAAGCGACATCCCCCTCAGTATGGCCATAGACACTGTTGTACAAACCAAAATGGTCAAGATCGACAAGAATTAACCCAAAGGTGACCTCATTCTGCGTAGCAAATGCACCGTGTTCCTCACAATTCAGATCATCTAAAACTTGTGACAGCATACGGCGGTTACCAAGACGAGTCAGCGGGTCGAGTTTAGAAATTACATCGAGCTGTTCATTCGCATTTTCAAGCTCTTGAGTTCGCTTGCTAACCTCTTGTTCTAGGGTTTCATTGAGCTTTTTGATCTCTTCTTGCGCCATGGTTCTTTGTAAGACTTCAGCAAGGCTAGAGGCGAAGATACGTATCACTTCACGCAGTTGTGAAGTTAAAGGGCTTCGTGTTAGCAAATTATCCGCAGCGATAAACGCAATCGGAACGCCTGTATTTGTGGTGAGCATTGTCATTGCCGTCCAGCCAACCCCGACAATATTGTAATCATGATAAATAGGGACCGATTCTTCAAAAGCGACTTGGTTAGGGTAAGTACGAGCTGCAGACACAATGTCACGCTCTACCAGCTCTGATCGATAATAAGACTCATCGACAATATCGCCTTTTATATCGGTACCCCAAGTACCTTGCATGTAACTGCAATTTTTATCGGTAAGGAAAACGGCTAATCGATCAATGCCTAAATGCTGAATAGCAAAACTGACGGCGGACTTACACACAGCACTGACGCTATCGCAGCGAGACAACTCAACCATACTCGAATGCAGCATTCGGATGTTCAGTTCTTGGCGTTTACGAATGTATATCTGAGACAGCAGAGAGCCGAACGATTCAAGCATCTGCTTTTGGTAATTGGTGATTGGCGAGCGGTGAATGTAGTTGTCCATGGCAATCCAACCTACGGGTTTATCCCCTTCACGCAAAATAAGCATGCCATTCCACCCTTGCCCTACAACCTTACCTTCAGTGTAGAGTGGAGCCTGTTCAATAACGACCAAGTTAGTGTGGTTGTCAGACAATGCCTCGATATATTCCGATTCAAGCTGATGCAGGTCATATTGAGTGTGATGTTCGCTGTTTGTTTTTCCTAGTTCATCGGTGCCGTAGGTGCCACTAAAACAACGTTTTTTCATATCAAGCAACATAAATATGGCGCGATCAAAACCAAGTCTATCGCGTACCGCCTCTACCGATGCTTTGTAGAGTGCATCCAATGATTCAGGGTTCGAGAGCTCTAACGCCACCTGATGAACCAATTTCATATTCTCGACAAACAACTCTCGAAGCTTAATTTCATCAAGATATTGCGCTTCACGTGTATCCCTATGCTTAATCTCGATAGCTGCATTTTTTTCTGCGCGAATACACTGCCAGCGAGCCGCCGCTAATTGAAGGCCATCCAGCCCTTGGTCAAAGGTTTGATTAACTTTTTCTGCGATGCAATTTTGAATAATTAAATAAGTTCTACAGGCTGGGGCGTTGTCGAGCATCATGATGAACGACTCTCCACCAAGCGCTTTACTGTGATCCCACTTGCACGTATTGAGCGACATCGGTAACACACCGTCTGCAGTGTCGAACTGTGAAACCCATGGCCAAAATGTTGAAGGGTAATGATCAAGAGAGGTTAATTCACCGTAGGAAAACAACGGTAACGAGTCGCTTTCTGGTATTGGCTCTGAAAATATTCCGATCCCTTGGGGACCAAGCATTTTAATCAGGTAGTCAAACAGAGACTCAGCCAATAAACGGTGGTCACGCGTAGCAGATATCTGTTTTGCAAAGGCTTTAACATGCACGGCGTTGATCCATTGGCTAATAAGAATAACGCAAAAATACAGAAGCCTTGATATGCAATCAATGTAACTAAAAATGAGATGTTAAGTGGGTCGCAATTTGACCTTTTGCATTATCACAAGCATGAGAAGGACTACAAAAATGGGATTTCCTGCCCAAAATTTCGTCGACATGTGATGCTTTTTAACAGCATAAAAAAGCCCCACCTAAAGTGGGGCAAAACTTCCATCGCTTATAGTTATAGTGATAATTCTGTAAATCGAATCGATTATCTAACCTGCGTTTCAGTTAGTGGTATTGACCACGTTATCGATTAAGCAATTAACCAAAGTCACCGTTTACATAACCTTTAGTGCGATCATCTTTTGGTTCGCTGAAGATAACGCTGGTTTCGTTGTGCTCTACAAGCTCCCCCATTAGGAAGAAAGCCGTACGGTCGGAGATACGACGAGCTTGCTGCATTGAGTGCGTTACGATAACGATAGTGAAGTTCTTCTTCAGATCTTCCATCAACTCTTCTATTTTATGAGTCGCAATTGGATCAAGAGCTGAAGTAGGTTCATCCATCAAAATTACGTCAGGTTGCATTGCGATGGTGCGAGCAATACACAGGCGCTGCTGCTGACCACCAGACAAACCGAATGCGTGTGCTTTCAAACGATCTTTCACTTCATCCCAAAGCGCCGCGCCGCGAAGTGAACTTTCAACCACTTCATCAATGTGCTTTTTGTCTTTGATCCCTTGAGCACGTAGTCCGTATGCCACGTTTTCATAGATGCTCATTGGGAATGGGTTTGGCTTTTGAAAAACCATGCCGACTTTAATACGTAGATCAGCCACATCGATATTGCCGTAGATGTTATCGCCATCCATCTCAAGAAGGCCGGTGATTTTTACACCTTCAATAAGATCGTTCATTCGGTTCAAGCAACGTAATAGCGTTGATTTACCACAACCCGACGGGCCAATCAAAGCGGTCACTTGGCGCTCTGGCACGGGTAGGTTGATTGATTTAAGCGCTTGGTTTTCGCCGTAAAAAAGGTCTAGGTCTTTAATATTAAATTTGTTCATATTCGTAATCTCGTAATCTCGTAATTCGTCAAAGTCTGTACTGTTTTTGTTTTAGGAGCTCATTTGGCTCTAGAAAACCCTGCTTAGTAAGTTGCAGTATTAAAACGTCTTGCGATCAACTTCGTGAGTGTGTTGATCAGCAGTACAAGAACAATCAGTACTGTTGCTGTGCCGTATGCTTGATTCCATTCTTCAATGGTAAATAGCTCAGTCGTTAACTTATATAAGTGAACGGTTAATGTACGGCCAGAATCCAATAGTGAATCTGGGATACGAGCAACCATACCTGCGGTCAAGAATACTGGCGCTGATTCACCAATAACACGACCAATACTCAGAATAACTGAAGTGATAATACCCGGCATTGCACTTGGTAGAATCAAACGCCAGATTGTGTAGATTTTAGAAGCACCTAAACCATACGATCCTTCGCGATAAGTTTGAGATACCGCCATCAATGCTTCTTCAGTAGTACGTATAATCACTGGAAGAATCAAGATACTCAGTGTCAACGCGCCCGATAGGATAGAGAAACCTAAACCTAAAATAGCCACGAAAAATGTCATACCAAACAAACCGAAGATGATTGACGGAATACCTGCTAATGACTCGGTACAAAATCGAATGATCTTAACTAAGCGACTGCCTACTTTTGCGTATTCAGTCAGGTAGATTGCCGTCATGATACCCAATGGCGCCGCAACCGCAATCGAAGCAATAACCATGTAGATGGTCGAGATGATCATCGGAAAAATGCCGTGCTCATCGCCCGTTCGCGTGTAGTCATCCGTGATGAAATTCCAATCAACGTGCTGTAAGCCGTTTGAGAGGATGTACCACATAATCCAGAACAAGAAGCCCACCGTTAACGCGGCAGCAGCCCATATAAAACCACTCAGAACGGCGTCTTTACGTGCGCGGGCTTTCTTTAACGCGATTTTATTCATCGTCTTACCTTGCAAGTTCGTAGGGTTAGCTTGAGGTGCTACGTTATTTTCTAAAGACATAATGTTACCTCGCCTTCTCACGGTTCAAGTAAAGGAGAATTGCATTCAGAGACATGATGAAAACAAGGAGAACAACACCCGTCGCATATAGCGCACTTGCGTGAATACCACTCGCGTAAGACATTTCAATCGCAATGTTCGCGGTTAGTGTACGCGCTGAATCTAAGATACCTTCAGGCATTGCAGGTGCATTACCCATCACCATAATGATTGCCATCGTTTCACCAAGAGCACGGCCAATACCCAAAATTACGCCCGTCATAATGCCTGAGCGAGCAGCCGGAACGAGCAACTTAAAGATGGTAAAGATCTTTGAAGCACCTAACGCTAAAGAACCTTCTTTGTACGTTCTTGGTACAGCACGGATTGAGGTTTCAGAAACCGTAATTACCGTCGGAAGGATCATCACACCCAGAACAATAATACCCGCCAAAATCGTGTTACCCGCAGGCACTTGAAATACGTTTTGAATCAGGGGAACGATAATAACGAGACCGAAGAAGCCGTAAACTACCGAAGGTATACCCGCTAGCAATTCGACAGCAGGACGAATGATGTCCGCCAGACGCTTTGGCGCGATTTCAGCAATAAAGATTGCCGTTAACACACCAATCGGCACACCGACCACTACTGCACCTAATGTCGATACGACAGATGCCACAATCATGGTAGCAACACCGTAAAGTGCTGGTGGTAGCCAGTTCTGTCCTAGCACGATGCCCGATAGGCCCGCTTCCTGGAACGCAGGGATACTTTCTCTAACGATGAAAAAAGCAATAACAGCAAGGGATACGATGCCGATGATTGCGCTAGTAAGGAATAAGCCGTGAAAAATACGCTCTTTCCAATCTACACGCTTCTTTTTACGTAAGCCGCGTTTCAGTTGAGTCGCTTCGCTATTCATAAGCTGTTCACTATTCGTTGCGATGGTCATAACAAGTCTCACATATCGAAATCCTTAACACGCTGTATAAGCGTACGGATTAACTCGAAGTGGGATAGAAAAGGCTCAGCCTGAAAAGGTAGGCTGAGCAATATTTAATTAATTGAGATATAGATTAGTTAACTGAGATGTAGCCTTTGTTCTCAACAAGAGATTGAGCTTCGTCAGTTAGCATCCAATCTAGGAACTTTTGAGTTTCAGAAGAAGGCTTACCTTCTTTGTAAAGTACTAGGAAAGGACGAGCTACTTTGTAAGAACCGTTCTTAACGTTGTCTACAGATGCTTCAGTACCGTCAATTGCAAGCGCGTTTACTGAGTTATCTACTGTACCTAAAGAGATATAGCCGATTGCGTAAGGGTTAGATGCAACCATTGTTTTTAGTGCACCGTTACCGTTAGCAACTTGAGCACGTTGAGAGATTGCTGATACTTTCGTGCCAGAAATCTTCATTTTAAGAGACATGATGTCTTCGAATGCACCGCGAGTACCAGATGCTGTATCACGAGTGATTGCTACGATTGGCTTGTCCGCACCACCAACGTCTTTCCAGTTTGTTACTTCACCTTTGTAGATAGCCGTTACTTGCTCAGCCGTTAGACCGTCAAGACCATTCTTAGGGTTAACCACGACTGCGATGCCGTCACGAGCAACCACTTCTTCAACTAGTGTTGTTTCTTTCTCGCTATCTTTAAGGTTACGAGAAGACATACCTAAATCTGCACTGCCGTTCTTCGCCGCTTTAACACCAGCAGACGAACCAGGGCCTTGTACTTCGATAAATACGTTTGAATTCGTTTTCATGTATGTTTCAGAGAAAACTTCCATCAGTGGCGTCACGCTGCTTGAACCAACTGCTGAAATAGTTTCTTTAGCTGAAGCTGGAGTCACTGTTAGTGCACCTAAAAGAGCGATTGCACCGATAACTGTCTTTTTCATCACAAATTTCCTTAAGTGGCGTTATTGCCGTTGTGTTTAACTTGAACGGTGCCCACTTTAGAATCTGAATGTGACAGTTGTGTTTCATTAAATTGAAGCCTATATGACAGCTGACATTTATTTTCGTCTTTTTTCGTGTCAAATAACCTTGAAGCAATAAGTTTAAATAACTCATAAACGTTAAACACTTATTTCAATCTATTTAACCCAAATCGTTCAACATTCCACCAATACCGAATATTACCAATTACCACACACCAAACCATAACGGAAAAACCATAGAGAAATAAAGAAAAACGCTCATTTTGCACAATAAATAACCGTAATTTATCAATTACCTATCGCATATATCTAAATCGAATGTATTACTGATTGAATTGTCATTCTCAGTAGTTAGAATCACGGGATAATTATAATAAAAGCAATTGCATCGGCTCATTTACTTATTTATAGAGGGACAATTCATGCGCCAACTTCTCAGTGGCTTATCAATTAAAATACAAATTCTTATTCCAGTACTCTTTTCCGTCGTATTACTTTTGACGGGTGTCATCATCGGTGGTGACAAGCTGGAAAACGCATTTAAAGATGTATCAACAGCAACAGATCAACTCATTCTACATAAAGAAGAACTCAGCGAAATCGTCGACAATAGTTACGGCATGCGCATCAAAGCAATCTATAGCTTGTTCAACCCTGATGATGTAAACACACTCGTTGAAACGCTTAATCAAAAACGCGATCAAAACTCACGCCTACTGAGCTCATTAGACACAGTGCCAGGTATGCAAGATGAAGTCGCAGCAATGAGCAAAGCGATGGACCATTACGTTAACTTTTCACGTAATACCATGCTTCCCCTGTTAAAAGCAAAACACGGTAATTCAGTGCTAACTTCTGACTTTGATACTCGTTACCAAACGGCAATTGACCAATACCGCCATGCAGGTAACGAAATGGTAAAAGCAATCGACAGTCTTTCTAAAAAGCTAAACTTGCTTGCTACTCAACAAGTCCATACCAATGGTCAGCAACACACTAGCACCCTAAATACTGCGACTATTGGGCTTTTAGTGATTCTTTCTATTGCTCTTGTTATTAGCTGGACACTGGCTGGCATCATTGTTAAACCAATCAACAATATTCAGGCAACCATGCGCGAAGTAGCAAAAGGTAACCTGCTAGTAAAAGCCGAAGAACATGGAGACAATGAGATCTCACGTCTTGCGCAAGACGTAAACAAATCCGTTGAGCAATTGCGTGACACGGTAAGTTCACTGTCTCGAATCAGCATCGAAGTTGCGTCAGCATCGACTGAACTAGCTGCTGTAATGACACAATCAAGTGCGAACTCAGACCAAGAGAAGCAAGAAGTGGAACAAGTTGCTTCTGCCGTGAATCAACTTGAGAGCACAGCAGCAAACGTCAACGAAAATGCAGTACAAGCCGACTCCGCGTCTAAGCAAGCTGACGAAATGGCGACACACAGCATGAGCTTGTTTAATGAAAGTAACCAAGCAAACGAGCAAATGGCGATTCAGCTTAGCGAAGCTGCGAACGTTGTTGGCACGCTAAAAGAGCACTCAGAGAAGATTGGTAATGTCATTGAGGTTATTCAAAGCATCTCAGAGCAGACTAACCTTCTTGCGCTTAACGCTGCCATTGAAGCCGCTCGTGCAGGTGAAAGCGGACGTGGTTTTGCGGTTGTAGCTGATGAAGTGAGAATGCTAGCAGCACGTACACAAGATTCGACCAAAGAAATCCAAACCATCATTGAAGGCTTGCAGGTTCAATCTGGAAACGCGAATGAGAGTATGAGCAGTTCGCTGTCTATGTTGGAACATAACCAGACTCTTTCAGGTGAGGTAAGCTCTGCACTTTCAGGCATTGCGAACTCAGTAACGGATATCACGGAGATCAACACTCAGGTCGCCGCTGCTGCAGAAGAGCAAAGCCAAGTGACTTCAGACATTAACCGTAATATCTCAAATATCTACAGCTTAGTAAGCCAAAATGTAACAGGCATTACCCAAGCAGCAGCAGCAAGCCACGAGTTATCAAACCTCGCTGAACAACAAAAGCAGCAGTTGGGCTTCTTTAAGGTTTAAGGAGTAAGGTTTAAGGGCGAATAAGCTTTAAGGTTCAAGCTGTAACGGCTTATGGTATAGGCTCTAGGATACAAAATTTAAGCCTTAAACTGTAAGCACTTACTTAGCATGTACAGATTGCAGTAACCGTCCTTCATTATTAAGCCAACTATTGAGTCATCAGTAGTTGGCTTTTTTAATTTCTGGAGATTACTGATCGCTCTGAGCAGCTCTGATTCTTTCAATCGCTTCTACCCTTCTCAGCTGTTGTGGCTGAAAATGCGTAGTCCGAAGCTGTGCGATAGTCTCTTGTTGCTCAATTTCAGAGAGTTCGGAGTCATTCAAAATGTCATTTCGTTCAACAAAGTAAATTTCTAAAGCTCCATCAAAGTCCGCCCTTTGTTGATCAAGCGCTTCGAGCCTCTGTGTCGCTTCTTCTCCGACCAGTTCGCTTCTTTTCAAGTATTTACCTTGTTCGTCTAGACCTTCTGAACTGGATAGCTGTGGGAGTAATACCTGATTTTGATGACTGGCTTGAACGTAATCTGGCTGTTCAGATAGATAAGACTCAAGCCTTTGCTGATATTCTGACTCGTCTAGCCCTTCTTGTTTCAGAAGTAACTTTTCTAAAGCGATTTCCCTCATTCTGTTGTCATGGGTAAACAAAATACTTATCTCGCTCTCACTGAAAAACTGTGCTTGAAGATCGAGGAGAGCTTGATTCAGTGCACGTAAGTCCTCAGCGGATATAGAGGTGTTGTCGAATTGCACGTCTAATGCTGTCAGTGCCGCCTTGTACTCAAGATACTTGGCAAACAGTGCTTCATCGACAATCGTAGCTTGTGATTGCTCGTGGTGTTTTGCCACATTGTCGCGAATATCTTCGAGGGTTAATTCTGTATTGCCTGACACGAAATATTCCATCATGTCTTTAGCTGACGCACTATCGATTTCGGTATCTTGTTGAGAGCTAACCTTCAATGAAGAAGCGCTTTGTTCGCTGTTATTATATGAACTTGTATCTTCCTTCTTTAGATATAAAAAGACCGCCGCTGTACTCATCAGGGCTATCGTGGTTATCGACAAAATGGCGATCTTTTTCATCATACTTTCCTTATTCTCTTAATGAACGGTTAGTGCTACCTAAAGGCCGGCCAACTTCAATCGATTGGCGTGCTGACGATATAAGGTCACTGGATCGGTCTCAAAAAGATGGTGGATACCCAATAGTCCATTGATCTCGTCTAGGTGATTCATTTTGTAGTCATCACCAATCACTTTGCCCAAATGCGCGCTACATGCTCCCACTAACCCGTCATTAGGTTCATTAAAAGCTAAACCAAGGATTGTCATCGCTCCGTCGGTAGGATCAAGAAGGTTGGTAAAAGTGGAAGAGCCTGTCCATGAATAGTAATAGACACCGTTGTTTGCTTGCCATTCACCATCACCACACTCAGACGTTGGCACGCCTTCAGGGTAAAACTGATTGAATGCAAGCGAACCTTCAGTGGTCAACGCTTCAAGAGACGCAAGGCCATCTTGATCAAGATCCGTTCCACCAGATAATAGGTTGATAAGCGCCGTCAATCCACCAGCCAATTTAACCGCGATACCTTCTGAAACTGACCCTTCAGATACCGTCCCGCGAACAAGGTCTGCCACTTTAGATCCTTTATGAACACCACCAATGCTCGTCACCGAAGCAACAAGATCAGGTCGAACCGATGCGACATAGCGCGCAGTAGGACCACCGTGACTATGACCGACTAGATTCACTTTACTTGCGCCTGTCGCGGCTAATAGCGTCTCGACTTGAGCGAGTAACTGTTCACCACGAACTTCGGAACTGTTGGTAGCTGAAACCTGAGCAACGTATACGCTCGCACCATCTTTTGTTAGAGACTCCGGTACGCCATAGAAGTAATCCACGCCTGCTAATGTATCGAAACCAAACAAACCGTGTACCAGCATAATAGGGTATTTCGTTGCAGTGTATCCGCTGGTTTCTAATGCTGATGCGCTTGTTCCGGCATAGACGCCAAAACTGGATAGGCAGGCTATCGTCCAAATTAATATCTTTTTCAATGCTCTTTCCTTAAACAGATTAGACCTCTGATGAGTAAGGAAACCGTAGATGATGATTTTATAAAACAAAAAGTAACAACTTGATATTTGTGATATTGAACTTGAATTAAACAATTGTGATGAACATAGAAAATGCAACGTCGCTTGATATTACCAACGGGTAAGCTACTGATTAAATTATAATTTACCTCTCACCCTTCTGATAACGTTTTCATTTAGCATTCAATAGACAAGTCATCACATACCGATCAATGACGACGTGTTTGCCTGCGATAGTTCGTTAAAATCAAATGTTAGATATTAGCCATTTCACTTCGAAGCCATTGTTTTTCAATCAAAAAGTGGTTGAAACTTTGACACTTATGCCAGTTATGAGCCGCTAACAACCTGAATGTATTGACGAGAGCTATTGGTTTTAGATATAGGTCATACCAGTTATCTGCAATTTAGTTATTAAAACAGTCACAAGCAACAACGTTTTGTTTGGCTCACTAAATATAAAAGAGAATACAGTGATGAAAAATACGGCTTTTATACTCGCGTTAACCCTGCCTTTTGGCGCTTATGCTGCTGAAGATTCAATACCGACACCTGAATCCATTACATCCGCACAAGTATTTGGTACACAAGGTTCCGAGACCTATTCTTATGTTCGATGCTGGTATCGAACCGATGCCTCACATGACTCTCCAGCCACCGACTGGAAATGGGCAAAAAAAGAAAATGGTGATTACTACACGATCAATGGATACTGGTGGTCTTCTGTATCCTTCAAAAACATGTTTTACAGTGATACGCCCCAGCCTGAAATCAAGCAACGTTGTGAAGAAACGCTCGACATCCAAAATGATGCCGCAGACATCACTTACTTTGCCGCAGACAATCGCTTCTCTTATAACCACTCGATTTGGACAAATGACAACGTTGTCCAAGCGAACACCATCAACCGTATCGTCACCTTCGGTGATAGTCTTTCTGACACTGGTAACCTATTTAACGGTTCTCAATGGGTTTTCCCGAACGCTAACTCATGGTTTTTAGGGCACTTTTCAAACGGTTTAGTCTGGACAGAGTATTTAGCCAAGGCGAAAGATGTGCCTCTTTATAACTGGGCAGTAGGTGGGGCAGCTGGCACCAATCAATACGTCGCATTAACCGGAGTATATGACCAAGTCACCTCTTACTTAACCTATATGAAAATCGCCAAAAACTACCGCCCAGAAAACTCGTTGTTTACTTTGGAGTTTGGCCTCAATGACTTTATGAACTACAACCGAGAAGTGGCCGATGTAAAGGCCGATTTCAGCAGCGCTTTGATCCGCTTAACGGAATCTGGTGCAAACAATATCCTGCTGTTCACCTTGCCCGATGCAACCAAAGCACCTCAATTCAAATACTCAACTGAACAAGAGATCATTAAAGTTCGTGGCAAGATTTTAGAGTTCAATCAATTCATCAAGACGCAGGCCAAGTATTACCAAAGCATGGGTAAAAACGTGGTGTTGTTCGATGCAAGCGCGTTGTTCGCCAGCATTACCGATAATCCAGAGCAACATGGCTTTCGAAACGCGAGTGATGCCTGTCTTAATATCAATAGAAGCTCAGCAGCCGACTACCTAAAAAGTCACAGCTTAACCAATGATTGCGCAGCGCACGGATCAGACAGCTATGTCTTCTGGGGAGTAACACACCCAACGACCGCCACCCACAAATACATTGCCGACCATATCTTAGCGTATTCATTCTCAACCTTTGATTTCTAAAGCCTTTCGAATGACTCTGTAACCTGAAACAACACCTCTCAGGTGCAGAAACCAGATACAAAAAAACCGCCCTTCATAGGCGGTTTTTATTTACGCTAGCTTGTATAAAGATCTGTTTTTATAAACATAATCTTTTAGCTCACGCGAGTTGATTACTCGTCGTCAGTTTTTGGCGCAACTTTCTTCTTAGGGATAAATACTGTATCACCCACTGCCACATTCTTATGGAAGCTCTTATCGCGCTTAACCGGTTTTTTCGGCGTTTTCTTAGCTTGAGTGTTGGTTTTCTTCTTCGCAGGACCGCCTTTAGCAAAAGCAGGTTTACGCGGCTTAATACCTTTGAACTTACCTTTTAGTCCTTCAAGTACAGAGAAGGTAAGATCTTGTTGAAGGTAAAGCTCAACACGCTTGAAGCTATCCCAGTCTTTTGGACCAACCAAAGAGATTGCATCACCTTTGTTACCCGCACGACCAGTACGACCAACGCGGTGCACGTACTCTTCTGTATGCTTAGGCATGTCAAAGTTAATAACATGGCTTACGTTTGGAATATCGATACCACGTGAAGCAACGTCTGTTGTTACCAAGATCTTGTAAACCGCACGCTCGAACTGGCTCATGATTGCATTACGTTGCGTTTGGTTTAGGTTACCGCTCAATGCCACCGCTTTAAGCTTCTTCTCGTTTAACTTCTCGGTTAGGCGATCAGTATCAGCACGAGTTGCCGAGAAGATCATCACCTGACGGTATTCAGCTTCTTCAATAACACGATCCAGAATTGCTTCTTTATGATCTAGATGGTCACACAGGTAAAACTTCTGAGTGATATCAAGGTGCTGTTCGTTAGAAACA
This sequence comes from Vibrio sp. 10N.237.312.B06, assembly GCF_041464685.1. NCBI lineage: Bacteria > Pseudomonadati > Pseudomonadota > Gammaproteobacteria > Vibrionales > Vibrionaceae > Vibrio > Vibrio sp. 10N.237.312.B06. The sequence continues at coordinate 45,582 of NZ_JBFSPI010000025.1, read as the reverse complement.
CCCACTGAGATGCGTTTAGGCGAATCTAGCATTTCATTTGCAATGTCGTTCACTTCCGCGTGATCAAGTGTCGCAGAGAACATCAACGTTTGACGGCGACGGTGTTTAGCTGCGTTCGCGATACGACGCAATTCAGGTGCGAAACCTAAATCTAGCATACGGTCAGCTTCATCAAGGATCAGCGTTTCAACACCATCTAAAAACAGTGAGCGGTGCTCAAGGTGATCCGCAAGGCGGCCTGGAGTCGCAACAATAAAGCGAGGGTACTTACGCAGAGCCTTAACTTGGTCGTTAAAGTTTTCACCACCCAAAATAAGTGTGGCTTCGTAAGACAGACCACCAAGCATGCTACGCAGCTCGCCATAAACTTGTTTTGCTAGCTCACGAGTAGGAGCCAAAATTACACCACGAGGATCTTTAGCAGAAAACGCTTTTGTTTTTAATGCTTTATGAATCATTGGCAACACAAACGCCAATGTTTTTCCTGATCCCGTTTTTGATGAAGCCAATAGATCCTTACCAGCAATAGCAACAGGGATCGCTTTTGATTGGATCTCTGTCGCCTTCTTGAAGTCGTAATGTTTTAAGTTCTTCAGTAAGCGGTTATCTAAGCCTAAATCTTTAAAGTGCAAAGGACTCTCCAGTCATGATGGTATTGAATAAAATTAATTTAACGTGACATGATACCGCGAAAGTACTTTATAAGGATAGAGATCACAGAAAATTTATCCCTTTATCTCTCGTTTGCTAGCACATTGTATGCATTGATCGTAAAGAAATAACTCTCCAAAACACATCAAAACCGGCTCTCACCCCTCCATCTCATAAACGAGACATAACGTGACGCTCAGCTAATTACCTCAAAAATTTAGTAATTTCTCTAGTTATTGTTTTTGCAGTTAAAAAATTAGTCGCTACAATCATTAATGAAGCGACTATATGATAAAGAATGTATAGCGCATCTTTTGATGATAAATAAGCAAGGAGTTCTTATGAATAAGACGTTAATCGCAGCTGCAGCCTCAGTTTTCATTTTAGCTGGTTGTTCTTCTGAGCCAGAAGAAGCTGCAATGTCACAAATGGATCAATTGACTAACCAAGTTGCTGAGCTAACCACTGAAGTTGAAGCACTTAAAGGCGATAAAGCGGCAGCTGAAATGAAAGCTCAAGAAGCAGCTGCAGCCGCTATGGCAGCAAAAGAAGAAGCGGATCGTGCTAACGACCGTATCGACAACATCGCAGAGTCTTACACTAAATAGTTTGAGAGCTCAGTGCGATTAAGCTGTAGATCAAATCAGTCGCAAAATGCAGTAAATAGACAGCACCACCTCTTAACGGATGTGGTGCTTTTTTTGGGCGTTACTAATTCGAGTAAACAAAGATAAACGCCCCTTATTACAGAAGAGGCAATCAAATTAGAACTCAATCACAGGTGGTGCTATCTCAACAGGCACGCCATTTTGAGCAAATATCACCGCTTTCGCTTTTGAATTTGGTAGATCTGCATCTTCAAGCCACCATTTTAATTCAACGGGGATTTGCAATAATTTCTTAGAGCCGTCGCTTCGCGTCAATGGTTCGTGAGCTTCAACAAACACGCTTCTATCTGGCTCTAAAGACACTTTGATAGGCTCATCGATTATTGTGACTTGCTCACCACGACTAACCTGTTCAAAAAGCCACTCAATATCTTTAGGTTCCATACGGATACAGCCGGAGCTGACTCGCAAGCCTATCCCAAAGTCTTTATTGGTGCCGTGTATCAGATAATCACCTGCACCATAAGCAAGTCGTAATGCATACTCGCCCAGAGGGTTTTCTGGCCCAGCAGGAACCACTTTTGGTAGCTCAATCCCTTTCTCTAGATACTCTTTACGAATTGAGTTTGGAGGCGTCCAAGTCGGATTGGGTCTTTTTTGGCTTATCTTAGTGATCATCTCTGGGGTATCTCGCCCCACTCGACCGATGCCAACAGGAAATACGTGCACCTGATTTTTCTCAGGTTCAAAGAAGTACAACCTTAACTCGGCAAGGTTAATCACAATGCCTTTTCTCGGCGTATCCGGCAGAATCAAACGGCTAGGGATACTTAACACATAACCTTCAGCAGGAAGAAAAGGATCAACGCCTTTGTTTGCCGCCATTAAAGAGAGAAAACCAATATCGTATTGCTTAGCAATGATGGCCAACGTTTCGCCCGCTGCCACTTCATGCTGCTGTATTCTTCCGACAAGACGACTTTCAGTTGGCGGCAACTCAAAAGTTGCAGCAGACACACACGACGAAGCCATCGCTGCCACAAACAAGGTGACCCTCACTAGAGGTAAAGCTACCTTACGTATCTGTGTTCTCATTGAGTGCAAAGGCGTCGAGTTAGCGCAATACGACATACAATTCCTTGGTTTGTCTTTTTATCAAAGTTTAGATTATCGCTGATCAAACGTCGCGACAACGTATTGTTGCTCCAAGCTGATATGCAACAGGCCTTTATTTGTCGTTTTTCGTCTGGACATAGCGTAATTTAACCACACAAAATCGATTGCCTCTAAACTTTCAACATATTTGGTTATCTATATGAATGATACTTTAAAGGTAGAGCAAATTTGTGACAAACATCTCACGGAGCCTCGTTTTAACTCGCTAATATTGCCTCAACAAAACGAATTCAATTCAACAGAATCGGTAATTAATAAAACCCTGTTCCTATAATTACCGTTAAAACTTTGGAGAACGACCATGGCTACACCTCATATTAATGCTCAAGCTGGTGATTTCGCAGAAACTGTACTTATGCCAGGCGACCCGCTTCGCGCAAAATACATTGCAGAAACATTCCTTGATGACGTGAAGCAAGTTTGTGACGTTCGCAACATGTTTGGTTACACAGGCACTTACAAAGGTAAGAAAGTTTCTGTAATGGGCCACGGTATGGGTATTCCATCGTGCTGCATCTATGTACATGAGCTAATTGCTGAGTACGGCGTAAAGAACGTTATTCGCGTAGGTAGCTGTGGTGCGGTACGTGATGACGTTAAACTAATGGACGTTGTTATCGGTATGGGTGCATCGACTGACTCAAAAGTAAACCGCATTCGTTTCAACAACCATGACTTCGCGGCAATCGCTGATTTCGGTCTTCTAGAAGAAGCCGTAAACCAAGCACGTGCACAAGAAGTTCCAGTTAAAGTTGGTAACGTATTCTCTGCAGACCTTTTCTACACTCCAGAAGCTGACCTTTTCGAAAAAATGGAAAAGCTAGGCATCCTTGGTGTTGATATGGAAGCAGCTGGTATCTACGGTGTTGCTGCGGATCTTGGTGCTAAAGCCCTAACTATCCTAACAGTATCTGACCACATCATCCGTGGTGAGAAACTAAGCTCTGAAGATCGTCAAAAATCTTTCAACGACATGATGAAAGTTGCTCTAGAGACTGCAATCAACATCTAACGAATTGATAAGATACATTGAAAAGCGTTACCCCGCAGCCAAGCTCACTTGGCTGCTCAAATAATCCCGAGGGGGAGATCGTGTCTAACGACAAGCTGCCAAAAGATTCGGATGGTTTGCAACTCAACTTTTGTAAAACATTGGCGTGTGACAACTTTGGCTTGAGCGATGCAAAACGGTATGTTTTGCAACACGCAAACCCTAAGCGTCCAGCGATGGTTTGTCGTGAATGTGGAGCTTTCCCCCCCTTACTTAACAATCGTGAAGTGTTAAGCGAACTTCATCGCCTAAGACAACTTCACAGCGACGGGCTCCCTGCTTGTCGTAATGATGATTGCGATAACTTTGGCTTATCGGTTCATACCCACAAACATCTTTATCATGCCTTCGGCTACAGTGGCGATAGGCAGCGTTACAGATGCAAAGACTGCCAATCAACCTTCGTTGATAAGTGGTCAGGATCCAACAAAAAACTTCAGTTTCAAGAGAACCTCATGGGCTTATTGTTCATGGGGTATTCAGTACGTGAAATTTGTAGAAAGTTAGAGATCAATCCAAAGACTTTCTATGATCATGTTGACCATATCGCCAGTCGCTGTCGTCGCAAGTTAGCGATGATCGATGCTCGTTGGGTCAACCATGCTAAAGATTACGAATTCGCTTCTCACTACCAACGCCTGCAACCGAAAAGCAACAATGGTGTGGTATGGATAGCGACTGGCGAGGCACACTCTGGCTACATCCTTTGCCAACACGTCAATTACTCTCAAAATGAAGAACCATCTGGAAGTGCTGATCACAACCCTTATGATGACGTTGCACGCTTTGTGTCTAAAGAGCACTCTTCAGAAGCGAATCTCGAACTTCCTCAGCCGTCTGACAAACTGAAAGAGCGCATTGAGCAGCAATACCAAGTGATTCTTGCGAGAGGTAATGTCGAGGATCCAATGGGGAACCTCACGACATTCAGTTACCCTTCGAAGGGCGCGCTAATTCGACCGCCTTATACTTCCTATGCTCACTTCCTACACGTGCTTGATATGTGTGACGAGAATAAGCATGTCACGATCTATATGCCACAAGACCCATTACTAAGATCTGCCGCTCTAAGCGTTTGCTTGCCGCGTATTCAGAGTCAAAATGTTGACCTTATGTATGTAGAGGAAGACTCAGGTTGGCAAGATGACCAAAATTTTGAAAAGATCGACATCGTTCATATGAGTTGGTGGCGCGATCGTTGGGCTATCGCGAGTCAAGGTGACAGTCAAAAAGGTATCTGCTACCTAACCGGTAACAATCCAGAACCAAAACAGTGGTTTAATACAGCTTCAATTCAGCAAACAAAGTTCTATCAACAACGTTTTCAGTTGTTATTTGATAGCTTCATCAATGAGCCAAGACGTAAACTTCGTCCTGGGGGCATTCTTCCATTACTCGACATATTTAGATCTTGGCACAATCTGTGCTACCAAGATAAGCAAGGGTTGACGGCAGCACAACGCTTAGGTGTGACAGAGCAGCCATTAACTCTTAAGCAATTGCTTTTATAGAAATTTACCATCTAGACAAGCGCTCTAGAACTCATTGATTTCAAAGCAAAAGCATGAGATAACACCCAGAATTGGAAAAGATACGTGTCCCCTTTATGCTCAGCGAGAGATAATTGATGCTTATCCTCAATCACACTCCTATAATGATTGTGTTATCAATATGTTCGATAATTATGGATCTAAGCCTTGGACAAAAATCAGTACCTTCTTGAAACCGAACTAGAACAACTCAAAACTCGCGTTGATTCTGAGCCATTGGTGATCCTAGAGATCGCACAACAATGCCTAGTCAGATCAGAGCAAGTTCTGTTTGAAGAGGGCGCTATACAGTCATTCATGTTAATGGCGAGATGTTGTTGGAACCTTATGGATTACCAGAAAGGTTTAAAATACATCAAGGAAGCCTACAAACGCCAAAGCCGATTAGATACCGATCATTTTCTCCCTGAAATTCTCCACTTGCACGCACTCCAATTCTGGGGACAAGCCAAGTATTACTCCGCCCAACAGTTCTGGATCAATGCATTAGAACAATCTGCACTGGTTGATGAAGTGGAGATTCAAATTGAATGCCTCATTGGCCTTGGCAACATTTGGCGAATGACTCACGAATATAAACTTGCACGCTCTACCCACCAGCTCGCAGTAAAAGTAGCGAATAACAGTCGCATTGGTTGGTTAGAAGGCAAAGCAAAAATACTTCTCGCATGGGATTACTACCTGCTCAACAACTATGTTGAAATGCTGTCGGTACTCGACGGTGCAGAAGAAGCATTAAAAGAATATAAAGATAATACTTGGCACGCTGAAGTATGGGATTTTCGAGGCCTTGCCCTACTTGGCCTTGAACGTTTGGATGATGCAGAACGAGCCACAGCCAAAGCGCACAAGCTAGCAGTAGAGCACAACCTTGTATGGATGAAAGCGCATTCCTACATCAGCCGAGCTAGACTGGAGCTCTTAAGAAAGAGGCCAGGACAAGCCGCCGAGTTGCTAAGGCTGGCAGAAGAGTCAGCAAACGAATTCGATAATGGCGAACTGCTTAGCCAAATTTGTTATCAACAGTCTTTAGTCGCAGAAGAAAATCAAGATTTTGAAGCCGCATTGATCGCTTTTAAGAAGTATCGTCAATATTCTACCGGCATGCTTAAAAAACAAACAAATCGTGTCGGTTTAGACAAAGCGCGCAGTTCAAAACGCCAGCTTGAACAGAGAGCTCGTAAGCTAATTAACCGCATTCGAGGTCAACACGAACACGACCCGGAAAAGCACCTCTCTTATGTCGTTTCCGAAACCTTCTGGTGGGAAAAACTGGTACTATTTAAGACGGAGCTTAAACGCTCTAATCACTGCATCATCATGTTCCATCACATCGATACCGATTACTTAGATGTCTGTACCGAGATAGCACATACCTTGTGTAATCAGAACGACTTCATTGCAAGGCTAAGTTCGGAACGTGTGGCTCTTATGCTTTCCGAAAAAGACGAAGCTGCTGACCAGATCTTCAAAACTCTGACCACCATGCTAGATATCTATCCATGGCACAGAAAAGGATTAAAAGGTTCGAGACCGACCGTCAGCCTCAACGATATTTTGACGTTCCCGTTCACTCTTGAACAACTAGAAGAAGACGATGCTGAGGTAACAGAATGATGGAAACCCTATTAAGCAAGATTACAGATGCAGGTCTAGATCCTTCATCGGTATCGGGTGAAGAGGCGATCATATTCTGGAATCATATTCGCCAACACGTTTCGACGACACAAACAGAACAAGCACACTGTTACATCATCAGCTCTGAGTACCGCGCCGAGTTACAACAAAATCAAACCAGTATTGATGAGTTGAAACTGGCACTCGACCTACTCCACCTTCCTACAGATATAGAAGATATTCTTACTGTAAAGACCAGCTTAAGTAATCGCTTGGTTGAAATTGGTGATTACACGTCGGCACTGAATGAGTTCGTCAGCTCATCGACAATCGCTGTTGAGCACGGGCATATCGATGAATATGTAATGGCTATCTTAGGTATGGGGAACCTGTGTGACGCTTACGGAGATCACAGCAGAGCTCTTCGCTACTACCAAAAAATCAATAGCATAGATCACGCGATAAGCAGTCGATCACTTCGTCTTAAATTCAAGCTTTATATGGTAGCAAGTCTGCTACTGCTCAACCGAATAACGGCGGCCAGCGACTTACTGAACGAATGCGAAGAACTGAGCATTTTAGTGAGTGATAAGCTACTCACAGCTCAAATATTGTTGTATCAAGCAAAAGTGCTCCGTGCTAAGAAAAAGCACCATGAAGCGCTACGTTGTCTGTCAAAGATTCAATATCCAGCCAACAGTACTCAAGCAAGTTGGCTCGCGACCATGACCCGCCTAGAGTTAGCACATTGCTTGAGTGCGATCGGAAAGCAAGACTATGCAAGTATGATCTTGTCGAGCACCCACAAACGTGTGAAGCCCGACTCGTCACCAGTGCTTGCGAAGCGCTTCTATGATTCTCTAAGTGATGTGTGTTTGAATCAAGGTCGTTTTGAAGAAGCGCTGAGCTACGAGAAGAAAGGCTACCGAATTGAAACGGATCTGATGAAGCAGATCCCGATCAGCGAACTTGGTGCAAGCCAACTGCGCCGTCTATCTCGGTTTGAATTACAACTTAAACTCATTCTCTCCGAACAAGAGAACAAAGAGCTTAAAGAGACAACAGAGCAACATAAAAATACAGTTGCTCAGCTACAACAAGATGTTTTCACCGATCCACTGACCGGGTTACACAACCGTCGCTGGTTAGATGTGAAACTGAAAGATCTATTGCTACACGAAACGCCTTTCGCATTAATGGTTATCGATATCGACCACTTTAAGTCAATCAATGATGAACTGAGCCACTTAGTGGGTGATAAAGCGATCGTCAGCGTTTCTCAAGAACTGCGTTCATACTTTAAGTTTAGAGGCGCGTCATGTGTCAGGTTTGGCGGAGAAGAGTTCCTCGTCATCCTTGAGAATACTGACCTTGCGAAAGCAGAAATGCACTCTGAAAATTATCGAGAGCGTATCTTCCAATTTGGGTGGCATGAAATACTCGGCGAGCGCGGTCTAACCGTTAGTATCGGTATCACTTTGCATCGCGATGGAGAAAATACTCAACGTACCTTCTATCGTGCAGACAAAGCCCTATACAGAGCTAAAGCCAACGGCCGTAATCAAGTGTGTACAGAATAGTGCCACGTAGGTCTGTAGGTCTGTAGGTCTGTAGGTCTGTAGGTCTGTAGGTCTGTAGCTAAGCCAGCCTCTTATTGATAAAAGAACAAAGAGATTCCACCTAATGCGGCCAGTGTCCCGATGATACTTTGCTTTGACACCTTCTCTCCTCTAATCGCATAAATCACCAAAATAAAGACCGGGCTGGTCGCTATTAATGTTTGAGCAATCGCTGGGTTGGCATTTTTCAACGCCACTTGCTGAAGCCATAGAGCGAGAAACGTCCCGACAAAGATTGCCCCTAATAACCAAAGTTTATCGAGCTTGGTCATTGCCCATAAATCTCTTTTTATCGACGAGTACGGCTTCTTTTCAACGAAAGGGATAATCAGCATTACGGCAAACACGCCAATCGTCAGGCGAATCAAAGCACCTAACAATGGTGGAATGTCACCCGCCACCAATGCGTAGTGGGAAATCACCACACCCGACGCCTGACAAACACTTGCCATAAGCCCATATCCAATGCCTCCCCACTGTGCTTTGTCATTAGAAATATCATTACCGTTCGCTGATTTCGACGGCTGAAAGACCACAAAGGTCACCGCTAAGGTTGTTATCACAACACCGAGCCAACTTTGCAAAGTGAGTGCCGCGCCAAGAAACATTAATGCCAAAACACCAGAAAGAGGTGGAGCCAGAGATTCCAGCAACAAGGTCTTATTGGCACCAATTCTTTTTAATGCCGCAAAATAAGCACTGTCACCAACTGCGATACCAATGACTCCCGAGATCGCCAAGATCCCAAAATGGTTAGCACTCAGTTCGAATTCAGGCATCGGTATTAACGGCATGACCAACAGCATCATGCCAGAGGCTACAACCCCCTTAACAATGTTCAACTGCATCGCAGAGAAGCGATGTCCAAATTGCCCATAGATCCATGTCGCACATGCCCACACCATCGCAGCGCCAATGGCCGCTAATTCACCTATATACATCCGCATTTATCCTTTATTTTTTGTTGTTATGATTATGGCTATGACTATGCGCATCGTTTGAATCAGAACTGTCATCTTGTCAGCAAGAAATCCGAAATAACCTATTCAAGTTCAATTGGATTTTATAAGATCCATTAGTGATTTTATAAGATCCATTAGTGATTTTATTCTCATTATTAGCAGCAACATATTATTTTCAGATTGGTAAATCATTTTTATAACAATTACTTGGATGATAGCGTAGTATATTTGTAACTAACATCTAACATTACAAGGATCTGTTATGTTTTTAGACTACTTTGCACTCGGTCTACTGATTTTCGTAGCATTAGTTATCTTTTACGGCATCATCGTTATTCACGATATTCCCTATGAAATTGCGAAAGAACGCAATCACCCTCATCAAGATGCTATTCATGTCTCAGGCTGGGTTAGCCTATTCACTTTACACACGATTTGGCCGTTCCTTTGGATTTGGGCTACGTTGTGGCGCAAAGATCGTGGCTGGGGCTTCGCTAAGCTTGAAGAAGAACAACATGATATTCATCACCGAGTCGACACTCTCATCGACCAAGTGAGTGCACTTCAGAGCGAAATCGAACAGCTAAAGCAAGCGGGCACTGAGCAAAACAGCACAGAGAAACAGACAAACAACGTTCAAGATCAGGAGGCTAAGTAATGGATTTACTGCTGATAATGACCTACGCGGCGCTTTGTATTACGATTTTCAAAGTATTCAAAATCCCACTAAACAAATGGACTGTCCCAACAGCCGTACTGGGTGGTGTTGTCCTCATCGGTACTTTGATTCTATTGATGAACTACAACCACCCTTTCACACAAATCGGTAATCAAGTTTACTCAACGACACCGATTGTTTCAGGGGTTCGAGGCAAAGTCATCGAGGTTCCGGTTGAAGCAAATAAGCCTCTCAAGCAAGGGGATATACTTTTCAAAATAGACCCGATTCCTTTTGAAGCTGAAGTTGCTAAGCTGCAAGCCAAAGTAAAAGAAGCGAGTCAAGGAGCCTTAGGTCTAGAGTCGCAAGTTGGAGAAGCCGAAGCTGCCAAAATAAAAGCCATTGCAGAAAGAGATAAAGCACAACGTGAATTCTCTCGATACAAGCGAGGCTTCGAAAGTGGCGCATTTACAGAGCAACAACTCGATACTCGTCGACAGGCATACAAAGCCGCAGAAGCTGCAGTGAAAGTAGCCGAAGCAAACCAACAACAAGCTCAGATCGCACTTAACTCTGAGGTTGGCGGTGAGAATACAGCGGTTGCAGGCTTACTTGCTGATTTACGTAAAGCTGAATTCAATCTTGACCAAACGGTAGTAAGAGCACCAACCGATGGCTACGTAACTCAACTCGCTCTTCGTCCTGGTGTAATGGCTGTACCACTACCATTAGCGCCTGTGATGACCTTTGTTCACACTGAGGCGCAATTCTATACCGCAGCCTTTAGACAAAACTCACTACAACGCCTGCAACCTGGCTACGAAGCTGAGTTTCTATTTAGAGCACTACCAGGAAAAGTATTTAAAGGACGCATTGATGAAGTGATCCCAGCCATTGGTGAAAGCCAATTTCAAGCTCGAGGCACGCTTCTAGGTACTGACGCACTACGTACTAGCGGCCGCGTATTTGTTAAGCTGACCATCACTGATGATCTGTCTGAGTACCATTTGCCTATGGGTACTGCCGTGGAAGTGGCCGTTTATTCTGACAGCTTCACTCACGTATCTATCATGCGTAAGGTGCTTATTCGCATGAAGAGTTGGCAAAACTATCTATATCTAGACCACTAACCGTATCTAGAGCACTAGCTAGAGCTAGACCACTAAACGGTCGTAGATATACGACGACCCCGCTTAACACCTTGTTAACATGAATCAAAAAGCCAGACTCGTTCTGGCTTTTTTGTTGCTTGATTAACCATAAAATTGCGCTTTTTACGTGATATTAATGCGTCTAGATGGAATTTTAGACATCTAGACACTTACCTTCCCTTATGGAAGGGTTCTACTGTATAATGCGCGCCTTATTTTTTATATTTGCCCAAAAAACGTTCTCATTGAGACGCATATTAATAATGGCGAATATTATGCTTTATTTTCAGTATTCGAGGTTATCTATGAACTTTTCAGCTAAAACAGTCGTCGTTATTGCTATTGGCGCGGCACTGTACGGCATTGGTGGTTTACCTATGTTTGGTGTCCCAGTGTTTGCTAACACGACATTGAAACCAGCAATGGCAGTCCTAGCACTGTTTTCTGTTTTGTTTGGCCCTATTGTTGGCTTCTTGGTTGGCTTTATCGGTCACTGGGTAACGGATTTGTTCGCAGGTTGGGGGGTATGGTTAACTTGGGTATTAGGCTCAGGTATTGTCGGTATGGTTATCGGCTTATTCCCAATGATGACTAAGAATCGCCTTCAACAAGGTGAACTGCCAATGAAAGATTTTGCACTGTTCGTGGTACTTGCCCTTGCGGGTAACGTTGTGGGTTATGGTAGTTCTGCGTTCCTAGACACCATCCTATACGCAGAACCGTTTACTAAAGTCTTCACTCAACTGTCTATCATCGCTGCGGGCAACACTATTCTTATCGCAGTGGTAGGCTTCCTGATCCTAAAATCAGTCGCTAAACGTAACAAACAAAGCCGTAACCTGACCGAGGCATAAACGCTAATGACTATAGCATTTTCGAACTTCTCTTTTAGATATGAGTCGCTGGATAAACCGACGCTAAAAAATATCGATCTAAGGATAGAGAAAGGAGAGAAAATCGTCATTATTGGACCAAGTGGTAGTGGTAAATCTACGCTAGGTCAGTGTCTCAATGGTCTGATACCTCATGCAATTAAAGGTGAGGTATCAGGTTCTTTAGAGATCAACGGCAAGAATGTCTCTGAGTTTTCAATGCACGACTATACCGAGCAAGTAGGCACAGTATTGCAAGATACTGACAGCCAATTTGTGGGGTTAAGTATCGGTGAAGATATCGCGTTCGCATTAGAAAACCAGTTGATGTCGAACATTGATATGTACCCGTTAGTTAAATCGACAGCAAAAATGGTCGACCTAGCGGATATGCTTGAGCGCTCTCCTCATGACCTTTCAGGTGGTCAAAAACAGCGAGTATCATTAGCAGGTATTTTAGTCGATGATGTCGATATCTTGCTGTTCGATGAGCCTCTAGCAAGCCTTGACCCTAAAACGGGCAAAGCAACGATTGAGATCATCGACCAACTTCATAAAGAAACCAACAAGACTATCGTGATTATCGAGCATCGCCTTGAGGATGTTCTACATCGCGATATCGATCGTGTGATCTTAATGGAGCGCGGTGAAATAGTCGCGGATATGACTCCGGATGACATCTTAGCGTCCAAGTTACTTGAGACGCACGGTATTCGTGAGCCTCTCTACTTATCTGCACTTAAAGCAGCGAAAGCCCCTCTGACTAACGAAGATAAACTTTCAAACCTCAAAGCTTTGGATTACAAAAGATTCCGCCCAGCAGTTCAAGCTTGGTTTGCTGAGCGCCCAGCACCGGTAGCAGAGAAACAGTACCAGCCTTTGCTCGAAGTTCATGGCTTAACTTATTCTTACGACGGCGAAAAAAATGCACTCGAAGATGTAAGTTTCAAAATTGGTAAGGGCGAGTTTGTCTCGATTTTGGGCAAGAACGGTTCGGGTAAATCCACTATCACCAAACTCATCATGGGTGTGATAGATGCTGATTCAGGTTCTTCCTATCTAAATGGTCAAGACTTATCTGAACTTTCCATCTTTGAAAGAAGCCAAAAAGTCGGCGTGGTGATGCAGAACTCGAATCATATGATCTCACATCATATGATTTTTGATGAGATTGCTTTTGGTCTTCGTAACCGCGGTATGGCAGAACAGCTGGTCACAGAAAAAGTAGAGAACGTTCTTGAGCTTTGCGGGTTAAGTAAGTTCCGCCACTGGCCCATTGAAGCTCTGAGCTATGGTCAGAAAAAGCGTGTAACGATCGCGTCTATCTTAGTGTTGGAGCCCGAACTCCTCATCTTAGATGAGCCAACAGCAGGCCAAGACTACCGTAACTACACATCGATGCTGGCATTCATCCAAAAGCTTAACCGAGATTTGGGCATTACTGTTGTGATCATCTCACACGACATGCACTTGGTTCTAGAATACACCACACGTTCGATCGTAATCGCAGACAGTAAGTTGATTGCTAATGCAGCCATGACGGAAGTGTTTAGTCAGCCATCGCTTTTAGAACGTGCGAACCTTTGCACCACCAGCATTTATGAACTTGCGACTATGATGAAAATCGACGACACCAACGCTTTTATGCAGTACTTCATCGACGACGAGAGAAGCTCGCTATGAATGCATCAAAAGTAAAATTTGGCATCAATTACATTGATACTAAATCACCGTTACACGCATTGAACGGCATCACTAAATTTGTACTTTTTCTCGCTTGGGTCACTGTGGTTTTGACTACGTTCGACCTGAGATTGATTGCGTTGCTTATTGTGACTGGTTTATTCCTGCTAAAGCTTACTAATGTACCTGTGCGCGTTTATAAGCCTTTGTTATTGGGAACGGTGAGTGTATTAAGCCTAAATGCTTTGTTCATGTATCTGCTTGCTCCACAGCAAGGTACAGAGCTCATCGGCAGCGAGACTCTATTGCTGACATTGCCGGGTAACTACTCGCTGAGCCAAGAGACGCTGTTTTATTTAATCACTGTCACGCTCAAATACATGAGTATGTTCCCGATAGCGTTAATATTCGTCTTTACCACGCACCCGACCGAGTTTGCAGCAAGCCTCAACCGTATTGGCGTTCCATACAAAATCGCCTATGCTGTCAGCTTAACACTGCGTTATTTACCTGAAGTTAAAAAAGACTTCATCAATATCATGCACGCGCAACAGGCTCGTGGCGTTGAACTATCGAAGAAAGCACCTTTACTCACTCGCATCAAAAACGTAGCTAAGGTTCTAGGTCCGCTCATTTTTTCTAGTTTGGACCGTGCAGACGAGATTTCAAACGCAATGACGTTACGAGGTTTTGGCAGACATAAGTCACGGACTTGGTATAGCTATGCGCCTTTGAAACGTATCGATTACGTTTGGCTAATGGTTATCGCCTTTATCGTTGTGTTAGCGATCGTAAAACGTGTTTTAGAACCACAATTATTCTGGTATCCATTTTAGGTTTCTCATTGAAAGCGACGCTTAAAGAACGTGCTGCTTGATGTTCTACTTAACGAAATTCAAGCCGTTTTAGAGTGAAAATCGAAACAAAAAAAGGGAGCCTCAGGGCTCCCTTTGTCGTCTTTGTGATCACTTACTTACTGTGATTGTTATTAGTTTAATTTGTAAAACACCGTTGAAAGAGGTGGCAAACGCAGCTCAATCGACGTGTCCAAACCTTCGCTTGCTATTGATTCAACCTCAGCAACCTGCTTCACTTCAAAACCGCTGCCTGCGTAATCAGCCGAGTCAGTATTCAGCAATAGCGAGTACTGGCCTTGGGCTGGAACACCTAAGCGGAAACGCTCATGAGGAACGGGCGTAAAGTTAGAAACAACCAACACGCGTTCACCCGACTCACTAATACGTTCATGAGCTAAGATACTTGCTTCAGCAGAATCTTGTAGACGCCATTCAAAACCTTTCGGGTCGAAATCAAGATCGTGCATTGCCGCCTCAGAGCGGTATAGATTGTTCAAATCTTTCGTTAAGCGTTGAACACCTTGGTGGCGTTCATATTCCAACAAGAACCACTGCAGTTGATCATCATGATTCCATTCAGCCGTTTGACCGAATTCAGCGCCCATGAAGTTCAGCTTTTTACCCGGTTGTGCATACATGTAACCCATGTAAGCGCGTAGGTTAGCCGTTTGCTGCCACTCATCACCCGGCATCTTGTTGTGGATAGAGCCTTTACCGTAAACAACCTCATCGTGAGACAGAGACAATACGTAGTTTTCGCTGTGAGCATAAACCAACGGGAAGGTAATCGTATCGTGGTGATATTTACGGTTGATTGGATCTTCTTGAATGTAAGACAAGCTATCGTGCATCCAACCCATGTTCCACTTAAAACCGAAGCCTAAACCGCCCATAAAGGTTGGTGCTGAAACACCTGGGAAAGCCGTCGATTCTTCAGCAATTGTCATCGCATTCGGGAAGTGTTTGTACACTTCTTCGTTCATCCACTTAAGGGTCGCGATAGCGTCGTAGTTTTCATTGCCGCCGTCTACATTCGGAATCCATTGATCATGGCTACGCGAGTAATCGAGGTACAACATCGAAGCAACCGCATCAACACGAATGCCATCGATATGGAATTGTTCGAACCAGTACAATGCATTTGCTACTAAGAAGCGACGAACATGCTCTTTACCTAAGTCGTAAATGTACGAGTTCCAATCTTGGTGCCAACCACGGCGTGGATCTGGGTCATGGAACAAAGGCGTTCCATCAAAGTTAGCTAAACCGTGATCATCACTTGGAAAGTGTGCAGGAACCCAGTCCAGAACAACGCCTAAACCGGCTTGGTGACATTGGTCGACGAAGAATTTGAAATCATCTGGAGACCCCAAACGACTCGTTGGTGCGAACAAGCCTATTGGCTGATAACCCCAAGAGCCGTAAAACGGGTGCTCTGAAACCGGCATCAACTCTACGTGTGTGTAACCGAGATCCGTTAGATATGGGATTAGCTCTGCCGCTAGCTCACGGTAGTTTAGGAATTCACCTTCAGCATTGCGCTTCCAAGAGCCGGCATGCAATTCATAGAATGAAAGGGCTTCTTTGCGCTTTTGCGTGACCGGGCGATTCTGCCATTGAGAATCTTGCCACTGGTAGCGAGCGTGATCGTAAGTCACAGATGAAAAAGATGGGTACTGCTCAGAGTAGAAACCCCATGGGTCAGCTTTATGTGGCAAGCCTTCGCCATCGGGTCCTTTTAATTCAAACTTGTATTGTGCGCCTTCTTCCAGATCAGGAATAAATAAGCCCCACATACCATAATCTAGACGCTGCATTGGGTGGCGCCGACCATCCCAAGCGTTGAAGTTACCCACCAAGCTAGCCGCTGTTGCATGCGGTGCGTACACCAAGAAACGCGTGCCTGAAATCGTCTGTCCATCACGCTCTAGCGTAATAAACTGAGCTCCCATGTGATGATACATATCTTTAGGTGTATGAAGATCCTCATAACTCGCGTACAGATCATGGTATTGGTATGGATCATCGATGATCTGCTCTACTCCATTCCAATCAACCGCAAGCTTGTAGTGAGTAAAACGTAAGTCTCTTTCTTGCTTAAGAATGAAACCACTTTCACCCTCTCGCGCTAACTTAATACGAGGTTCCTTTCCAACAATCAACTCGACTTTATCTGCCCCAGGAATCCACACTCGTAATGAACCTTGTTCAGAAGGTAAGTATGGCCCTAAAAACGCAAATGGGTCTGTGAAGCAAGCCTGTGATAGTTGGGTATATATTTGTTTTTGCTTTGAAATCGAACTTAGTTCCAAAACGCTTCTCCCTAACCAAACATCCAAAAAACATAATACAAAAATGCCCGCTATTAGTGCGGGCAATATAACGACGGTTTATTCTACCAGATGAGCATTCAATATTGAGTGACCGAGGTTGTAGTTTCGTACGGCGTAAGCAAAAAACCACCTCTTTTCAAGCCACTCGACTCCATTACTTAGCTGCTTTTTCTCGTACGTCAGTTAGCTTAGAGGCGATACGATTCACGCCTTCATGAGCGAAGATTTCGTCCAAGTTCATTGATAGTTTACGACGCCAGTTAGGGTACTCATCGACCGTACCAGGGATGTTAACGGGCTTATCCATTTCTAGCCAATCTTCCAACTGAACACTCAGGAGTGTTGAGCCACCAGCCGCAACGTGCAACTGAAGCGCTTCAGCAAGATAAGAATCCATCGGTACTTGACTTGCATCACGCCCAACACCTTCTGGTAGGAAGCCATGCCATGCCACTGAGTCTAAGATACCTTGCTTGCACTCCAAGCGGTTATCGAACAAAGTTTCTAGCTGTTGTGCGTCTGGGTATAAACCAATCTCTTGACCCATTTTCAAGTCATCACAGTGCCAGAAGCCGCGAAGCGTTGGCATATCGTGAGTACACAGTGCCGCCATCGATTGTGACGCGTAGTGCTTAGGAGAAATAAAACCACCGTCATTTTCTGATGTTTCGAAGAAGAATACTTTGTAAGAATGCACGCCAGCATCAGCAAGGATGTCTACGATTTCATCCGGTACCGTGCCTAAGTCTTCACCGATAACGCTGCATTGGTAACGGTGAGATTCAAGCGCCAGAATAGACAGCATGTCTTGCACTGGGTAGTAGATGTACGCACCTTTCGTTGCGTTCTCACCCTTTGGAATCCACCACAAACGCAGCAGACCTAAAACATGGTCAATACGCAATGCACCACAGTGCTTCATGTTGGCACGAAGTAGTTTGATGTAAGCGTCGTAGCTGGTTTCTTGAAGTACTTCTGGGTTAAGTGGCGGTAAGCCCCAGTTTTGGCCTAGAGGACCAAGAATATCCGGTGGAGCACCAATGCTCGCATCCATCACTAGGTTGCCTTCATCAGCCCATGTCTCGCTGCCAGAATCTGCAACGCCTACCGCTAAATCACGGTAAAGGCCAACCGCCATGCCTTTCTCTTCAGCAAGAGACTGTGCATCGTTGATTTGGCAATCGGCTAACCATTGTAGGTACATGTAGAGATGCACTTGATCTAGGTTATCTTTGATGTATTTCTGGGTCGCAGGGCTTTCAAATGTGCGGAATTTCTCTGGGAATACAGGCCAGCCCCACATACCTGAATCTTCAGCATGCAGTTCACCGTGCAGAGCATCAAACGCCGCTTGATGCATCAGGCTTTCACCGCCCTCTTCAACGAACGCTAAGAACGCTTGTGCGCGGTCGCTGTTTTTGTCTAGATGACGAGTCTTAAATTCTGCGAATAGCAGAGGTAAGATGCTCATCTTCAGCTCAGACACTTCAGTGTAATTCACCCAGTGCGCTTCACGAGCTTTCTGTAGGCGCTGCTGGAACTCGGCGCTGCCTACCGTTTGTTGCGCTTCCGCGCTTAATGCGAACTCAGGAACTGAACTCACATCAATGTATAAGACGTTCAACCAACGACGTGAAGACGGGCTGTATGGGCTCGCACCTTCCGGGTTCGCAGGGAACAGTGAGTGAATTGGGTTTAGACCAACAAAGTCACCACCGCGAGACGCGATATCCGAAACAAGCTGTTTTAGGTCACCGAAATCACCAATACCCCAGTTGTGCTGAGTTCTTAGCGTGTACAGTTGAACACTTGGTCCCCAAAGCTTTTTGCCTTGCTCAATGGGTGACTGCTTGAAGCACGCTTTTGGCGTAATAATCAACGTCATCTCGTAAGGTTTCTTACGGCGCTTACGACTCACAATGAGCTTGTGATAACCCCATGCCAAATCACTTGGCAATGCAAACACTAAAGGGCCACCCTCGGCACGCTCGTCACGAACGACTTGAGATTGAAGATAGCCTTCAAGTACCTCTCCTTGCTCGGTTTCTAAGCGCCAGCTGAACTCACTTTCACGAGCACTCACACCCAGATTGAGTGTCACTTCTACTGGCTCACCGTCACGCAAGACAAGAACCGGGTCTAATACATCTTTTCTGTGCTTTCTTTCTGCAGATTTAAGCAGTGCATCATCGCTGCTTGTATCGTAGCCCAATGAAGCCAATAGAGACGTAATCGTCTCTTCTGATACTTGTGCTTCATCGCCCCACGCACTAACGTAACTATCAGCAATATTTGCCATTTCTGCGACTTGTTTTAATACGGTCTGTTCTTTCATCGCTCTCTCCGAAAACGTTCTGACGCTTTCAATTTTTGTAGGGTTGTCTATTTAATTTTTACTAATCAATTAGCTTGTGACAATCAGTTTGTAAGCATTGCTATCTGAATAAGCCGTCTATTTGCTCACAAGCTAATTGAGCCAAGGCAAAAACTGCCTTGGCTACTTTGCAACTATTAACGGTTAACCGCTTCAAGTTTCCAAATGTTGTTCACGTAGTCGCGAATTGAGCGGTCTGATGTGAACTTACCAACCAATGCCGTGTTAAGAATCGCTTTCTTAGCCCAACCAGCTTGGTCTTTGTATTGTGTGCCCATGTCTTCGTGCGCTTTCACATAAGATGCGAAGTCAGCAAGACATAGGTAAGGGTCACCACCGTCTAGTAGGCTATCAAACGTTGCACGTAGAAGACCGGGTTGACCTGGAGTGAACTCATCGCCAGTCAGTAGATCTAGAGATGCTTTCAATAGTGGGTCTGCATTGTAGTAATCGTATGGGTTGTAACCCTGAGCTTTCAGTGCAACAACACCGTCAACTTCTAGGCCGAAGATGTAGATGTTTTCATCACCAACTTCTTCACGAATCTCAACGTTTGCACCATCCATCGTACCGATAGTTAGAGCGCCGTTTAGAGCCATCTTCATGTTGCCCGTACCTGAAGCTTCTTTACCAGCTAATGAGATTTGCTGAGAAACGTCTGCCGCAGGGATGATGATTTCAGCCATGCTTACACGGTAGTCAGGAATGAATACCACTTTCAGCTTGTTACCGATGCGAGGATCGTTGTTGATCTTCTCTGCAATCTTGTTAACCGCGAAGATGATTTCTTTTGCTAGGTGGTAACCCGGTGCTGCTTTCGCTGCGAAGAAACATACGCGTGGCTCACACTCAAAACCAGGTTCGTTAAGAATACGGTGGTACAGAGACAGAATGTGTAGCAAATCTAGGTGCTGACGCTTGTATTCGTGCAGACGCTTAATTTGAACGTCGAAGATAGCGTTAGTATCTAGCTCGATACCCATATTCTCTTGAACCCAATCCGCAAGACGCTGTTTGTTTTCTTTCTTAACAGCCATAAATTCTTTTTGGAATTTCGCGTCTGTTGCAAACTTAGCGATGCCTTCTAGCTGCTCAAGTTTTGCTGGCCACTCAGAGCCAATCTTACCTGTGATTAGATTAGATAGACCTGGGTTACAGAACTTCAACCAACGACGTGGCGTGATGCCGTTCGTTACGTTAGTCAGTTTACCTGGGAAGATTTCGTTGAACTCTGGGAACAAGTCTTTCTTAACAAGTTGAGAGTGAAGTGCCGCTACACCATTTACTTTGTAAGAACCAATCACACATAGGTTTGCCATGCGAACCATGCGGTGGAAACCTTCTTGGATGATAGAAAGCTTCGCTTGTTTCTCACCGTCACCAGGCCACATCTTGCGAACTTCTTGCATGAAGCGGTGGTTGATTTCAAAAATGATTTCCATGTGACGTGGAAGAAGACGGTTGATCAGCGATTCTGACCAAGTCTCTAGCGCTTCTGGAAGTAGTGTGTGGTTCGTGTAAGCGAACGTATGTGCACTGATTTCCCATGCTTGATCCCAAGATAGACCTTTCTCGTCGATCAGGATGCGCATTAGCTCAGGAATCGCAATCGTTGGGTGCGTATCGTTAAGCTGAATTGTTTCTTGCTTAGGCAGATCTTCTAGAGAGAAACCTGCTGCTTCGTGACGGCGTAGAATATCGCGAACTGACGCTGCTGAGTGGAAGTACTGCTGCATTAGACGCAGTGTCTTACCTTTTTCGTGGTTGTCGTTCGGGTAAAGTACTTTAGTGATGTTACCTGCATCGATTAGCGAGTGTTGCGCTTCGAAGTAATCACCGTTGTTAAAGCTTGCTAGTGAGAATGGTGCAATTGCCTGACATTCCCAAAGACGCAATGGGTAAACCGTGTTTGACTCGTAACCTACGATTGGTAGATCCCAAGGCATTGCTTTTACTTCCATACCTGGAACCCAAGTACGAACTTCTTTACCGTCGATGAATTCAACTTCTACATGACCGTAAAAACCAATGTGTTGTGCTAGCTCTGGACGAGCGACTTCCCATGGGTAACCTTCAACACCACGCCATGCGTCTGGTGCTTCTTGTTGACGACCATCTTGGAAAGACTGTTTGAATAGGCCGTATTCGTAGTGAAGACCGTAGCCTACTGTTGGGTACTCTTGTGCAGCACAAGAATCCATAAAACAAGCAGCAAGACGACCAAGACCACCATTACCTAGCGATGGGTCGCGTTCTTCTTCTAGAAGGTCAGTTAGGTTTTGGCCTAGCTCTTCCATTGCATGAGTAATCTGTTCGTACAGACCCATGCTGATCAGGTTGTTACCTGTTAGACGACCAATCAAAAACTCTAATGAAAGGTAGTTAACGCTCTTCGCGTTTTTGATTTTTTCATCATTTTCAGTTTCTAGCAGATCAAATGTTGTCAATTCTGCTAGCGCACGCCCCATTGCTAGGTACCATGCGCGGCTATCTGCTGTTTCAATCGTTGTTGCGTAAGTTGCAGATAAATGCTTTTTAACGCTTTCTTGGAACGACACTTTATCGAAAGTTTTTTGCTGAGTTGGTTTCATTTCAGAAATCTCGCTTTTAATAGTTCTAATTCATCTGTGACATATCGTGCATGGTCACCATTAACTAAACATCCTCCCGTTAATACGACTAACTAGGAGTAGATGAGAGGGCGTAGGGGGCGTACCGATGTAAGGTTAGTGATCTGACTCTCATGTTCTAACTTCGAACAAAAAGTTGGAGTGACTAAGATCACAAGCTCCCGTTCGATAACTTAACGTTAATTGATGTGAGTTTTATTTAACCGGAATAAACTGATTAGCAAATCTGAGTTTGAGATCACGAAATTATTTTCCATATCTCATCTTTTGCATAAATCTCAGTGTAAGACCGAACAAAGTCACATTCACAAACCACCACGCAACGTGAGCAAAGTCTCAAATTAAGGGCGTAGAAAGCCAAAAACATGCAAGACCGCAAGGTTTCTGAGGAGAATCATAGTCGGTGCCATTTTTCTTCACGTAACATAAGCACAGACTTAAGTAATTAGGCAGATGTGATTGGGCAACTCTTTTACGGTTTTAGAATCCCCAAAACATACGCCACGGAATAGGTGAAAAACTTCGACATGTGGATCCCTTCGAAACTGACTCGTCCCGGCCGCTTACATAATGCAATCCTACGACCTAGGGTTCTCGATCTGCTCCAGAACGCAGATTGCTATAAGCTTGTATTGTTCCGTTCTCCTGCGGGCTATGGCAAGACCACCATGGCTGCACAGTGGCTGTTAGATAAGCCGAATGTGGGTTGGTACAGCATCGATGATAGTGACAACGATGCCTTCCGTTTTATCAACTACCTACTCCAATCACTCAATAAAGCGACTCAAAATTCCTGTCCCAATGCCCAAAAACTGGCAGAGAAACGACAGTTTTCATCGCTGCATTCTTTATTGAGCGAAGTATTCGCCGAGATGTCGGACTATCATCATGAATGTTTTCTTGTTTTAGACGACTACCATTTAGTCAACAATGATGACATTCAAGAAGCAATGCGCTTTTTCCTCAAACACATGCCCGACAATCTCACGCTAGTTGTAACCAGTCGTGGTACACCACCCCTAGGTACGGCAAACCTGCGCGTTCGAGACTTAATGATCGAATTAGGTAATGACTCGCTGGCTTTTGATACCGAAGAGACGACGCGCTTTTTTAATCAGCGTGTTGCCGATGGTATTGATGACACAACGGCAGACAGTATTTGTACCTATGTAGAGGGTTGGCCTTCTGCACTTCAACTTATTGCGCTACAAGCCCAACATCAAAAACGCACGCTGGCGCAGTCTGCTGAGTCCTTCTCCCACTTTAATCAAGCCCATCTTTGGGACTACTTGGTTGAAGAGGTTTTCGACCTGTTAGACAAAGAAACTCGACAGTTCTTGATGCAGTGTTCAGTGCTTGACCACTTCAACGACGAACTGGTTTGTGCGCTAACGCAGCGTGAAGACGCACTGGGTATGATCGAATCATTAAATCGATTCGGTTTATTCATCTACCCGCTTGAAGGCGAAAAGAACTGGTATCGTTTCCATAACCTGTTTGGTGAATTTTTGGCACATGAGCGTCAAGCTCGAATCCCTCAACAAGAAGCAGAGTTGCACCGAAGTGCCGCGAAGGCGTGGATTAAACAAGACACACCACACCAAGCACTACGCCATGCACAGCGCGCTGAAGACCCAGAACTGATCATTCAAATACTGACAGACCACGGTTGGCCGATGTTCAACCAAGGCGAGCTTTCCTCGTTAGAGATGGCGATCAAGCAACTGACTACGGATCAACTTTACAGCGACCCTAAACTGTCCATGTTACGAGCTTGGCTAGCACAAAGTCAGCACCGCTACGAACAAGTAGGGACATTATTGGAAGAGGCTGAAACACAATATCAAGCTCGAAATATTGAACTCGACACTCAACAGCAAGGGCAATACAACGCCCTACGCGCGCAAGTTGCGATTAACAGTAATGAACCTGAAAAAGCCTTAGAATTGGCAGAGCTTTCGCTAAGTCAGCTGAACACCACCGTTTATCGTAGCCGAATTGTCGCCACGTCTGTTGTTGGTGAAGTCAATCACGTAATGGGCAACTTGAGCCGTGCACTGCCGATGATGCAGCAAACAGAAAAACTTGCACGCCAGTACCAAGTTTACCACCAAGCGCTTTGGGCGATTCTACAACAGAGCGAGATCTTAATTGCACAGGGTTACGTTCAAGCGGCATTCGAGCTGCAAGACAGTGCGTTCAAATTGATCGAAGAACACCAGCTAAAATACGTGCCTCTGCATGAATTCTTACTGCGTGTTAGAGCTCAAATATTCTGGTGTTGGAACCGATTAGATGAAGCGGAAGAGTGCTGTTACAAAGGCTTGGATATCCTTGGTCACCATTCGCCAAGTAAGCACCTTCACAGTTATTCAATGTTGGCTCGTATTTCACTGAGTCGCGGTGAAATTGATAAAGCATCTAAGTTTATCGACCAAATTCAGCACCTTTTGCGTCAATCGACTTACCACGTGGACTGGACGGCGAACGCTTCTCTTTCTTTGATTCTTTTTTGGCAAGTAAAAGGCAATAAAGAGGCGATACGTGATTGGTTGAATGTGGCTGTTCGACCTGAATCGGCAAGCAACCACTTCTGCCAACTGCAATGGAGAAACATCGTTCGCGCTCACATCATTCTCGAGCAGTATGAAGAAGCGGAAGAAGCGCTGACGTTCCTTAAGAGTGAAGCCCAGCGTTCACACCTGATTACAGACACCAACCGAAACTTGATCGTTGAAGCCGTGTTACGTACACAAATTAACGATGAAGACAGCGCACGCGTGCTACTTGAAGAAGCGCTTCATATGACTAACCAAACCGGTATGGTCGGCAACTTCTTAGTAGACGGCGGGACTATCGGACATATCTTGGATAAGTTGAGCAACAAGCCTGGCTTAGGTGACTTAGAACGCCATCGCGCTCAACAGATCATGAAAGATATCTCGACCACCCAACGCAGCCGCTCGGTTCACTTTGATGAAGACTTTGTTGAAAACTTAGTCAATCACCCAAACATTCCTGAACTTGTGCGCACAAGCCCACTCACCCAGCGTGAATGGCAAGTACTTGGTTTGATTTATTCAGGGTTCAGTAACGAGCAGATAGCTCAAGAACTCGATGTAGCAGGTACCACCATCAAGACTCACATCCGTAACCTTTACCAAAAGCTAAACATTGCTAACCGCAAAGAAGCGATCAGCACAGCGGAGAATTTACTGCAGTTGATGGGGTACTAAACGATTCGAGATTAATTCGAGAAAAGCTTAAGCTAGTCGCCGATGGTGACTGGCTTTTTTTTCGTTTGGAGCATGGGGTTAATAGCAGATAACTGATCATAAAGAGCCAAACGACAGACAAAAAAATAGCCAACCGCAATAATCGCGATTGGCTCTATATATTTGTGAACAAATCATAAGTTCACTAACAACGTCAGTTGGCTAGGTGACCCTCGGCTTAAGAAGGGTCAATGTATATAATGCAGTTAGCGTGCCAACTTTAATTCAGCCGTTTTATACGCCCTGCATCGCATAAAAACCTCTAATTCATGATGCGAATTGCAAAGTGCATTTGCATAATGCAACCAAGATGCAATATCGATAGAAAACAAGTTTCACTGAAGCCGATAATAATAAGACGCCAAGCAGTTGTATTTTAAATGTAAGGCAGATGTTCACATCAACGTATTGCCTTACAATTAAAGAGGTAATAAAGCACCTCGCCAAAGGCATATTCATACTTTTTTTACACTAAAGTTTGTATACTGCACAAAATCATCCTCAACTCTATGAAGCAATGAACTACTTAAGTACTTTTTTCAAAGGCATGGCAATGGGCGCAGCAGACGTTGTTCCTGGCGTGTCGGGCGGAACCATCGCATTCATCACTGGTATCTACGATACGCTGCTAGAAAGCATTCGCAGAATTAACCCTAGCGTACTTGGCTTATGGAAACGCGAAGGCTTCAAAGCCGCGTTTAATCACATCAATGGTTTCTTCCTAATTTCACTGTTCGCGGGCGTATTCACGAGCATTACGACATTCGCAAAATTGATTTCTTGGTTATTAGTCACCCACCCTGTTCCACTGTGGTCTTTCTTCTTCGGCCTGATCTTGGTGTCGGTTTTCCATATTCTTAAGCAAGTAGAGAAACGCGATATGATTCGCTTCGTGTTTTTGCTGCTTGGCGTTGCTTTCGCTTATAGCATTACCGTGCTTAAACCGCTGCAAATGGAGCCAACCAGCATCAACGTATTGATTGCGGGTGCGATTGCTATCTGCGCGATGATTTTACCCGGTATTTCAGGCAGCTTTATTCTGCTCCTGATTGGCATGTATGGCCCCGTGCTTGGCGCCGTTAAATCATTTCAAGTCGATGTACTTGCGCTATTCCTTGCGGGCTGTGTGATCGGACTGCTGACTTTCTCACATGTACTGTCTTGGCTATTGCGCTCATTCCGCGACTTCACATTAGTATTCTTGACTGGTTTGATGATCGGTACACTGCCGAAGATTTGGCCGTGGAAAGAAACGATCAGCTGGCGTACAAACTCTAAAGGTGAGCAAGTTCCTCTGATTCAAGAAAACTTGTCACCGTTTGATTTTGAAGCCGTCACTTCTCAACCTTCACAGCTAGTAATGGCTATTGTGATGATGCTTGTAGCGATTGCTCTGGTCCTTGGGTTAGAGAAATTTGCAGAGCGCAACGCTGACTAATCATTCAGCCAACTTCTGGAAAGCGTTTAGAACGGATAATGCTTAGAAAGACTAAGCTCACGCCCCTATGACACAGACAAAAGCGAAGCCAATGGCTTCGCTTTTTTAGTTCTACCATACGCACAAAATTACTTTTTGATACAAGCACATATTGAGGGATATGATAACATCGCCGCTCTTATAAAATTAGATGAGAACACGACATGCACTCTGCATTAAAGGTTGCTGCTCTTGGGATCGCTCTCGTGGCAGGCTTTTATGGGCCGCAAGCAATTCAGCAATTTGAATCAGCGATGGAGCGAGCCTCTGCTGAAGTTAACTTAGATGATTACTGCATGCTTTCCACCACATCGTGTGAGCAAAATACAGTTACGATGACACTTGATCGCGAGACGGCTCAACCTCTGGCTCCCACCAAAATCAAAGTAGTGTGGGAAGGCGCAGCCTCTGACACATTAATGCTGTCGCTTACAGGTTTAGAGATGGAAATGGGCTCGGCACGTTTTCAATTAAAAAACATTGACAATAATACCTATGAAGGTGATGTAATTTTACCTGTATGTACTTTAGACAAGATGACATGGATCGGTGAGCTCACTGATGGTGTCGATACTGTAAATCCGGCAATAAGGATGGCAAGATGAGTAGAAATTGGTCGTTAGCATTGGTTGTCGCTTTTGTCCTTGGCTTTGGCGTTAAAAGTTATCTTGATGGGCAAAACGAAGCTCAAAAACAACACGCGGCAAAACAACAATTCTCCACGACAATCCTTTTCGGTAAAGATAACCAGCCAACTGAAATCTTTGACCAAACCGATGACAGAATTCGTATCGTTTATTTTGGTTTCACACGTTGTCCAGATGTGTGCCCTACTTCTCTAGCAATGTTAACCGGAGCACTTAACCAGATTTCTGATGAAGCAAAATCCAAGATTCGCCCGATGTTTGTTTCTCTCGATCCAGAACGTGATGCCGCTGAAGCCTCATACGAATACGCACAATACTTCCACCCAATGATGGAAGGATTAAGTGGCCCGTTAGATGTGACAACAACGCTTGCACACAACTACGGTGTTATTTTTAGAAAGACCAAGCTTGAAGGTTCAGAGTTGGAATACACCCTAGACCACAGCTCATATTTCTATTTTTTAAAACCCGATGGCACGCTGATTACCAAAGTGCCGCATACGTTAACGCCAGCGCCAATTGTTGAAGCTATTAACACATTAACGCGCTAACGTACCAAGTCATCAGCGACGAGAAACAACGTGTACAAAAATAAAGAACTTAACGAATAAAGTTCGAACAAAAAGTCAGGTCCCAGACCAAAACAAAAAATTAAGGACAACAACATGAAGTTAAAAGCACTTGCTCTAGCAGGCTTATTGCTCACTCCTCTTGCTCAAGCGAATAACGACATTATGGTTCATGACGCGTACGCGCGCGCAACCCCGCCTTCAGCAGTGAACAGCGCGGTATTCACGACTCTGATGAACCATAGCGATAAAGATCGCGCTATTGTTTCTGCAACAACATCAGCAGCAGGAAAGGTTGAACTTCATGATGTTATCGTTGATGGCGACGTAATGAAGATGCGTCAAGTTCAAGCGATCACCATCCCTGCAAATGGTAAAGCTGTACTTAAACCAGGTAGCTTACACATCATGTTGTTTGACTTAAAAAGCAGCCTAAAAGAAGGTGAACAAATCAAAATGACACTGACCTTCGCAAACGGTGAAACACAGACCTTTGATGCGCCAGTGAAGAAAGTGATGAGCGGCATGAAAAAGATGAATCACGATCATCATTAATCAGATTCACTATCGATGAAATAATTTAAGCCACGATGACTTCTCGCCATCGTGGCTTTTTGCTAAACTGAGCTCGCTTTTTATTCAAAGCCTGACCACATTAATAACCAAGGAGAATAGAAGATGATTGTAATGAAGACACTAAAACTGGCAGTAAAAGTAACGCGTTAACTTGTTTGGTTAATCCAACTTAAATACCGATCGACCAATTTATCGTCACTCTTTGACGACCGCACACTTTTACCCGGTTTACTATTGATCGTAAGTGATCAATTCCTGCATGCCTGTAAAGCATGACTCAATCCGGGGTCCTATCTATTTGAATTCGACCCAAACTCAAAACATTTTTGGCGTCTCGACGCTTTTAATCTCAGCAACGCTTTTTGGTCTCATTAACTCTTTTGATCTCATCAACAATAAGAGAGCTCACAAGAAGTTAATGCTCTCATAAGACTTTAATGCAGTGATAATACTTTAATGCTCTCACAAGAAAAGAAAGCTCGCACGTCTGGGTAAATAGACATGAATTCACAAAACGCATTTTCTAATCCAATGTCACTTCAACAACTTGGATGGCAACCTGTATTCCAACAACAACTGACACTCGAAGACTATGACCAATCCGTCATTGCTCGTATTACTGCGCACCATCGCAGCGGCTATACACTAGCGTCAGAACAAGGCGAAATCGCTCTCCCTATCCATCAAAACCAACCCTCAATGACGGTAGGCGACGGGTAATCTTGAACTCTGAACTGCAATTCGGCCGTTTATTAGACCGTCAATCACTCTTCAGCCGTAAAGCTGCAGGTAGCCGTGTCGCTGAACAATATATCTCAGCTAACATCGACACGGTTTTTATCGTGGTTTCGTTAAATAACGACTTTAATCTAAGCCGTATTGAACGCTACCTAGCGCTCGCCAATGAAGCACAGGTTGAAGCCGTTATCGTACTCACCAAGAAAGACTTGTGTGATGACTACGAAGACAAAGTACAACAAGTGCAAAGCTTAGATTCTATGCTGATGATCGAAGCGGTGAATAGCCTAGACCAAGACTCAACTCAAGTTTTGTCGCCTTGGTGTAAAACGGGCAAGACTGTGGCTTTAATGGGTTCATCCGGTGTGGGTAAATCTACCTTAGTCAACTCATTACTTGGTGAGGCTGAACAAGCCACAGGTGGCATTCGTGAAGACGATAGCAAAGGCCGACACACAACCACATCACGATCGCTCCACTTGCTAACATCGGGAGGCTTACTGCTCGATACTCCAGGAATGCGAGAGCTACAACTTGCTGACTGCGCTGAAGGCGTGAGTGAAACCTTTTCTGATGTGGAAGAGTTAGCCATGCATTGCCGATTCTCTGATTGTCATCATGAATCAGAACCGGGTTGCAAGATACGCAAGGCGATTGAAAGTGGAGAATTGTCTGAGCGACGATTTGCTAACTATCGAAAGTTATTGCGAGAACAAGCCCGAAATGGCGCCTCGTTAGCGGAACAACGCGCCAGCAATAAGCAGCTTTCCAAGATGTACAAAACCGTACAATCAGAAGGCCGCAATCTTAAAAAAGCGTCTGACTAAGGTTTAAGGTTTAAGGTTAACAGCTATAAGCTGTATTTAAGATAACCTAACTTAAGATAACTTTAATTTAAGACAATGAGCCCCATCGTGTTAATCACGTGGGGCTTTTTGTTTCAATTTGATAATGGTGTGGTTATTTATGCACACAATGTTCTTTTATATAACCGTTTACATTTCTACATTTGCAGTGTTTTGAATCTATCAAATGAGAATCAGCAGATTTATAGCTCAATCAAAATACATTTATTTAACATTTAGCTCTAAAAACACCACATAGCGCAAACAATAACCCTAAAAGTAAACTATCCCTAGACACCCTCTTAGATCCCGCTAATATGACCGCCAATTCCGCTAGTGTATAGTTGGATTTGGTACAACTTCATAAAAAGATACATCACTATAATAAATTAACAATTGCAGGTATTTTATGCAAAATCACAACATGCTCGCCCGCATCGCTCGTGGAAATCTCGTTCTACAGATCCTTGCTGGTATTGTTTTCGGTGTCGTTCTCGCCATGGTTTCTCCTTCAGCAGCTCAAGATGCAGGCCTATTAGGTAGCCTGTTTGTTGGTGCTCTGAAAGCTGTTGCCCCAATTTTAGTATTCATTCTTGTTGCAGCTTCTATCGCAAACCAAAAGAAAGGTCAGCATACCCATATGCGTCCAATCATTGTGCTTTACTTGATTGGTACGTTCTCTGCTGCACTGACTGCTGTAGTACTGAGCTTCATGTTCCCAACCACTTTGACACTGGTTGCTGGCGCTGAAGGTGCTAACCCTCCTCAAGGTATTGCAGAAGTTCTTCATACGCTTCTATTCAAGCTTGTAGACAACCCAGTTAGCGCACTAATGAATGCGAACTACATCGGTATTCTTGCTTGGGCAATCGGTCTTGGTCTTGCTCTGCACCACGCATCTGCAACAACCAAAGCGGTTTTCGAAGACCTAAGCCACAGTGTTTCACACATTGTTCGCTTCATTATTCGCCTTGCCCCATTCGGTATCTTCGGTCTTGTTTCTGCAACATTCGCAACAACAGGCTTCGATGCACTGGCAAGCTACGGTCAACTACTAGCAGTACTACTAAGCTCAATGCTGATCATCGCACTTGTGGTTAACCCACTGCTTGTATTTATTAAAACAAAACAAAACCCATACCCACTTGTACTGCAATGTATTCGTGAATCTGGTGTAACGGCATTCTTCACTCGTTCAAGCGCTGCAAACATCCCAGTGAACATGAACCTTTGTAAGAAGCTAAAGCTAGACGAAGATACTTACTCTGTATCAATTCCTCTGGGCGCAACGATCAACATGGCAGGCGCTGCAATCACCATCACTGTGTTAACGCTTGCTGCTGTACACACTATGGGCATTGAGATTGATATCTTCACTGCGATTCTACTAAGCCTTGTTGCTGCAGTATCAGCATGTGGCGCATCGGGTGTTGCTGGCGGTTCACTACTGCTTATCCCGCTAGCGTGTGGCCTATTCGGTATTTCAAACGATGTAGCGATGCAGGTTGTAGCGGTTGGTTTCATTATCGGTGTGATTCAAGATTCAGCTGAAACAGCACTTAACAGCTCAACAGACGTAGTGTTCACTGCTGCTGTATGTAAAGCCGAGCAAAACAAAGAGCAATAAACCTTTAGCTGCTCTGAACCTAAACAGTTCTGAGCTCTAAGCTCTAAGCTCTAAGCTCTAAGCTCTAAGCTCTAAGCTCTAAGCTCTAAAAAGCAAATCGTACATAAACAAAAAGGGAAGCAGATACTTCCCTTTTTTTGTTTGAGTGCTTTACCCGCCGCAGTCAATAATACCAATCACAGTAAGTAAGTGATCAAAAATACTAACGCAGTTATCGAGTGTTTTAGCAAGCTAGGGTGACCAGTTATTTACTACGATTGGTATAACACCTACCGTATGAATAACGGATCACCTTAGCGGCTTAATACAGTCAGTTATAACATCTACACTCATATAACATCGTTGGATTTTTTAAATTGTAGAACTACTCATTTCAGCCATGTTCAGAATACAGGTAATAACTCATAAACACGGTTTATTAATTGCACTTCCAGTTAGACTCGACTGCCGGTTGGCTAAAGTCCAAAGAACCGCTATTAGCGTTAGCTTGCTTATCTTGTGATGCTCGATTCGCGCTTGCCTTGTCACCATCATGGTTTTCAGCCGCCTGTTGGTGATTGTTGCCATTTAAACCTTGAGCACTTGAAGCTTGAGCATTTGAGGCTTCAGTATCCAAATCCGCCTTATCGACACCTAACTCATCACCCTCTTCGTCAGAGGCTTCTTTCACTTTCTTATGTACTGGGATATCGCGTTTGTAGAGCTTGTTGAGCGCTTTAACGATAGAGTGCTTGGTGATTGCTTCTTGCGTCAACTTGGTCATTATTGGCTTAGTCAGAGCCTGTAACCCCACAACGGCATCAACACCAAGATCCCCACCAACTTTATCTCTCAAATACCTCGCATCCGCATAGCCAAAATGAGCCGATAAGAATAACCAGATATACGCGATAGCATTGCCGTGCTCACCATGGTCAATCCACGCCTCACCGGCTTTAAACATCGCTTCTGCGCAGTTTTTTTCAGCTGCCGTTTCAAACCAGTAAACCGCTTCACGATGATTAGCGACAACACCAACACCGTTCAAATAGCTCATACCCAATTTGATTTTTCCGTCTAGGCTATTCTTTTCAGCCGCTTTTCTGTACCACATGAAAGAGCTTTCTGGAGAATAATCTGGGTTCTCTCTATCTAAGCACCAATCCCCCATAAAAAGCATCGCTTCAGTGTTACCACTAGCTGCAGACTCTTCAATATAGGCGCTGCCTTTCGGAAGGTTTTTCTCAACTCCGCGACCAAACACGAGTGCTTTACCCACCTCGAATTTTGCAAGCGGATCATTATCCAGTGCTGATATCGCTAACTGCCAAAAATTGGCCTTTTCTCTTAAAATTAGGTCTTCTTTGCACTTCATACTCAGACGCACAATGCCGTACATGCCGTTGACATTGTCTAAATGGGC
This sequence comes from Vibrio sp. 10N.237.312.B06, assembly GCF_041464685.1. Taxonomy (NCBI): domain Bacteria; kingdom Pseudomonadati; phylum Pseudomonadota; class Gammaproteobacteria; order Vibrionales; family Vibrionaceae; genus Vibrio; species Vibrio sp. 10N.237.312.B06. The sequence goes on along the minus strand of NZ_JBFSPI010000025.1, from coordinate 12,634 downwards.
AGCTTTATCGTACCAATACAGAGCTTCCTTAAGATTGACTCGTTCGGCCTCTTTCGCCAAATACAGAATCGACGGCACATGCCCTGTTTCAGCCTTAAATTGACGATCTTTTTGCTCTTGGATACGTGCTTTTTCAATCGCTTTTCGGTAAGCGACGGCGCGAGCTTTACGTTCTTGTTCCAAGCGCTTTTTTCTTAGCGACAAAGAGACCAACCAAACAGCAATAAGTATTAACGAAAGAGCGGTCGCACCAATTGCGATTCCCATTGTACTCATAAAATATTTTATCCTAACTCGGCTAATAGCACCCTACACAGGAAAGCAATCAACCTATAGCGAGCAGTATGTTTGAATGACAGGGAAAAGCGCAGTTATTAAAACGTTCCGCCCTAAAATGAATTTTGTTCAGTATCTCAGGAATACATAATGATAAAAAGCCTACGAGTATCTATCCGTCAGCACTCCATTAATGCTGTGATCCCGCTCGCTTTTTCTCTATAAGTCTTGGGGCGTTACTTATTCTATCTTATCTATCTTATCTATCTTATCTAGCAGCTTATGGCCTAGACTTTCCAACTAACCTTGCTGCATCTTCTCCCAAATGGTCGGAGAGCCAATATAGTCTTGAACCGTAGTAATGAACTCTTTCACCAATTTGGTCTGCTTACGATGCGGATACACAGCATAAATAGCCGTATCAACCGTCGATATTGCATAATCAGGAAGTAACGTAACCAAGCCCAACTCTTTCATTGAGGCATACAAGTTTGATTGGTCAAGGAAGCCATAACCTAAGCCATCTTTTACGCAAGACACCATGGTGCGAACATCACTGACCTTATAGTTGCCACGAATCGTCAGGCTTTGGAAAGTGTTACCATGTGGCTCTTCACTTATACGCAGATGATCAACCGTCATATCGCCATTGGTATAGATAACCGCAGGTAAAGAGAGCAAATCTTGTGGCGTCTTTGGCTCACCGTGCTTTTTCACAAAGTCGTTCGATGCAACGAGCATGAAGTTACTGTCGGCAATCTTCTTGGCAATCAAGTTGGATTCAACGAGCTTACTGAAGCGAAACGCGATATCAAACTGCCCTGCAATAATATTCGCGATCTTGTCGTCTAGTGACAGCACAATCTGAACATCCGGATACTTTCTCATGAACTGAGTAATAATAGGTTGCAAGTATTGCTGACCAAAATAGATCGGCGACGTAATTCGTAACACACCTTTGGGCTCAGATTGGTACGAGTCGGCAATGCCTTGAATCTGATTAATAGTATCTTTCAGTACATAGGTTTGCGCAAGAATATCTTCCCCTGCCGACGTCAACGAGAACGAACGCGTAGAACGGTTGAGCAACTGAACACCTAAATCTTGTTCAAGCTTTTTTATCTGTTTAGAGAGCGATGAGTTGTCCATATCGTGTAAAGTTGCCGCTTTGGTAAACGACCCTTGTTGAACCACATCTAAGAACAACAACAACTGGTTAGTATTTGGCACTGCGCCTCTCCTGAAATAAAACTCGACTAACGTTCATCTTTGGGGGTGTCCATCACAACCATAGTCGTAATAGATTGCACCTGAGCACATTCCCCAAGCACATCGGCATGAAACTTCTTATAGCCCGGTAGATCTTTTGTTTCTACCCTTAGCAAGTACTCATTGGCACCAGTAATGTTGTGGCACTCCACCACCTCTTTTTCCATACTGACGTGCTGTTCAAACTCTAGCTGAGCCGCTTTGCTATGGCTCGATAAGCCAATCGAAACATAAGCAATAAAGCCAACGCCCATCAGTCCATTATCCAGAACCGCACGGTAACCTTGAATGATCCCTTTACGCTCGAGATCCTGTACTCGCCTTAAGGTCGCTGAAGCCGACAATCCTATACGTTCTGAAAGCTCAATGTTGGAGATTCTGCCGTCCAATTTAAGCTCTTGCAATATCCTTTCGTCAAATCTATCCATAAGTACTTATTATTGTGCATTAAGTGATAATTGAGGAAATAAAAGCACATAATTGCCTCACTTTCCACCTACTATGTTTCTCAACACGTGAAAGTCATGACCGGTCAGTCACTTCGTTCATTTTACTGCTGGAGAATCACAATGCCTTTAGAACAACTTAGCGCACTTGCCTTGTTTGCGTTTGTCTCGACCTTCACACCAGGTCCAAATAACATCATGCTCATGACATCAGGAGCCAATGTTGGCTTCGCCCGTACTATTCCGCACATGCTGGGCATTGCACTGGGTTTTGCAGCCATGTTGCTATTGGTTGGCTTCGGCTTAATGGGGATTTTTAACGCCTATCCGGTCTCTCACCAAATCTTGAAATACCTGAGTCTTGCTTACCTCGTGTACCTTGCGATTAAGATAGCATTGAGCGGCAAAGCCAAAAGCACCGAGGCTTACAAACCCATGACTTTCATTGGCGCAGCGAGTTTTCAGTGGGTGAACCCTAAAGGCTGGTCAATGGCGCTGACGGCAATTTCAGTGTACAGCAGTGGTAGTTCATGGTGGGAGCTCGCGATCATCGCCAGTATATTCACATTAGCCAATTTGCCTTCTGTGACATTCTGGACAGCGGCAGGTAAACAACTGCAACACTGGTTAACAACACCAGTACGCATCAAAAGCTTCAACTATGGTATGGCAGGGTTACTTTTAGCATCGACGATTCCGATGATCTAATCGACTTACTTTATCTATTGATGGTTAGTACACCGGTGCAACCATCCGTTTCTTTAAAAGAGCTTAATAATCTCACTTAGCCATTGACCAAATGTCGCCTGCCCGCTCGGCGTTAACGTCCAGACAAAAGCCACAACATTAAGTGACACCGTCACGAAAAATACAAATCTAAATGGTTGCTTCTGCGTTTTATGACGCAGTTTATCTTGAGCAATTAACGCCCCTAACCAACCACCAGCAACAGAAAAAATATGCAGAGTTTTCTCTGGTACACGCCAATTACCATTGATTGCCGCTCTCTTGTCCTTCGCGTACACAAAAAACGTCACTATTCCGATAACTAAATACCACACCAAGAGCGCTTTTGAACTTTCTGAAAACAACGCAGATACCGCTACCAATACCAGATAAGTAATAGCGATTTGAATAGATGAAGACAACATCAACTCCTTTGGATAATGAACAACATAGCGTCACCATTCCACATTAAAGACTCACTAAGGCTATTTGAGGCGAATGAGTACAAACTTTTTTTGATAGGAAAAACAACCTACGAGTGAAGTGCCACTAAGCTCACATAAATAAGGCGTAGTTATCACCCCTAGCGACTACTCCTATCTTCTACGCCTATGGCTAACCAACTGTATTTTATGAGCTATTGAACCAATAAAAAAGCGCGTTAACCACCACAATCCGTGATATCGACACTAGGTTTCCTATTTTTACGGATTAAAAATAACTTAATACATAAGCGTCACAAATAGTGGAGCATCGTTAAGCCTAGGATATTCATCTTCGTAAAAAATATGGATATCAAAACGTGAACGAAATAAATACCAATAAACACGAGATTCTACAAAGTACCTTGAAGATTGCAAAAACAACGAGCTTCAATATTGCGCAAACAAACACCTTTAAACGTTCAGCTTTAACTAAGGCGATATTGCCTCTCGTCACCGCGACCTTGATAGCAGGCTGTGGAAGCGACACTAGCAAAACAAACTCTGACAGCAATAGTCTATATAAAGCCGCTGAAAACGAAGTTGTTATTTATTACAAACGTGATGTTGCAGCGGCTCGCGCTTCTGGCTCGACCTACGACGGCTGGGGGCTTCATCTTTGGAATGGTGAAGGTTGTACGAGCACTGACTTAGTCGGCATGGGATTAGGTAACAATGGGACTGACTGGGATGTACCTTATGAATTCAAGGGCATCAATGATACCTATGGCGCCTACTACGTATTGAAAGTCGACCCAGATGCATCCGACCCTCATAAGTGCATCAACTTCATCTTGCATAATGGCGGCGATAAGGCGTTTGGCAGCGCCAACTCGAAAATTGATCTCACCAAACTGAGTCAATCTCAATCTGTATTCGGTTTCCATGGCAGCAGCGCGCTGTACTACGAACCGATTTCAGAACGCCCAGTTAAGATTGATGGCCAGAAGGCACATTGGTTGGACTCAAACACAATCGCTTGGGAAGCAGCAGACGGTGCCGATTATCTCAAGTTGTTCTACGCACTCGATAACAGCATCACGATAAACGATGATAAGGCGATCGTCGGTGGGCAGGCCGTTGAACTCAAAAAAGATGGCAAGCTATCCTCTGCATTAAAAGAACGCTTCCGTCATCTAGCAAGCCTACCCGCTTTATCAATTGATGTTGACGCCAGCACGCTGCGCACCATCTTGAAATCTCAGATCATTGTTGTTGCGTATAATGCGAATGGCGACGTTATCTCTTCAACTGAAGTTCAAAAGCCCGGCGTACTTGATGCTGTATTTGCCAACGAAGAGGCCGGTAACGCAATCGGAGAAACACTGGGGGCGATTGTGGAAGGCAGCACGACGACCTTCAAACTTTGGGCTCCTACTGCGCAAGATGTTGGGCTCGTCCTCTACAGCGAAGACCGACAAAGTTCAAAAGTGATCCCAATGACGGAAAGCTTGGAATCAGGAATTTGGGCAACGGATTCAATTTCTAACGCCGTGAATAGTTATTACCGTTACCAAGTGAAGGTCTACCACCCAACCACTGGTAATATCGAAACTCGCCTTGTGACCGACCCATACTCACTCGGCTTGTCGAAGAATTCAGCATACTCACAAGTGATTGACCTTGATGATTCAACACTGATGCCACAAGGTTGGGCTGGGTATAAGCGCCCAACGGTGAAGAAAGACGAAGACCACGTACTGTACGAATCACACCTTCGTGATTTTAGCTTCAGTGATAAGTTAGGTACAGCAAGCTTAAACGGCAAGTACCTAGCGCTAACAGAAGCCGATCGTGAGTCAGTAAAACACTTGAAAGCTCTGAAAGATGCCGGTTTAACTACGCTTCATATCTTACCGGCATTCGATATCGCTACCATCAATGAAGATGACGCGAGCCGCGTGGATATCACCGACACCGTTGGCAAACTCTGTAACGTAAAACCAACAGCGACTTTATGCGGCACCGAAGATGCAAACAAAACCATCGAAGCCGTACTCAACAGCTATAACTCTTCAACAGGCGATGCCCAAGCTCTAATGAACGATCTGCGTATGTTAGATAGTTTCAACTGGGGCTACGACCCATTTCATTACACCGTTCCAGAGGGAAGTTACGCGACAGATCCTAACGGTTCAAAACGTATTCTAGAATTCCGTCAAATGGTTAAAGCTGCGCACGACATGGATCTGAAACTGATCATGGACGTGGTTTATAACCATACCAATGCGTCTGGCGTGAACGATAAGTCCGTACTGGATAAGATCGTCCCTGGGTATTATCACCGCCTGAATGTGAACACAGGTGGCGTAGAAACCTCAACGTGTTGTGATAACACCGCAACTGAAAACCTAATGATGGGTAAGTTGATGGTCGACTCACTCAAGGTATGGGCTGACGACTATAAGGTTGATGGTTTTCGTTTTGATTTAATGGGCCACCAGCCAAAAAGCGTAATGGTTGAAGCATTGAAAGAAGTGCGCAAGATCGACCCAAATACCCTGTTCTATGGCGAAGGTTGGGATTTTGGCGAAGTAGCAAACAACGCTCGCTTCGAACAAGCCAACCAGATCAATATGGCAGGCACCGAAATTGGCACCTTCTCTGACCGTTTGCGTGATGCAGTACGCGGCGGTAGCCCATTTGATGGCGGTGTCGATTCTGAAGGTAAGCACCCACTTCGTTTTAACCAAGGCTTCGGTAACGCCGCGTTTGCCAACGAAGAAACCAAGGTTGATCAAGATTCAGTCAACGGTCGTTTACACAACCAAGATCTTGTGCGCTTAGGCATGGCCGGTAACTTAGCCGAATACGTATTACTGGATTACAAAGGCGATACCAAACTGGGCAAAAACGTCGACTACAACGGCGCACCTGCCGGCTACACCAAAATGCCGTCAGAGAACATCTCTTACGTTTCCAAGCACGATAACCAAACTCTTTGGGATAACAACGCTTACAAAATCGCCGAAGGTACAAGCTCTGCTGAACGTGCTCGTATGCAGTCTGTATCGCTCTCGACCGTCATGTTGGGCCAAGGTATCCCGTTCATCCACATGGGGTCTGAACTGTTACGTTCTAAATCAATGCAGCGTGATTCTTACGACTCTGGCGATTGGTACAACCGTGTGATGTTTGATGGTACTGGCAATAACTGGAATGTTGGCTTACCTCGTGAAGACAAAGATGGTGCCAATTGGGAACTCATCAAAACCATCATTGCCGACAGCACAGCCAAGCCTGCAAAAGAGGATATTGACCTCACCAAGCAGCAATTCCTAGAGTTGTTAAAAATCCGCAGATCAAGTGAACTGTTCCGCTTAGACACAGCAGAAGAAGTCATGAAGCGTGTCGACTTCCGCAATGTGGGCAAAGATCAAATCGAAGGCCTGATCGTGATGTCTATTGATGACGGAATCTCCACAGGCAAAGACCTAGATCCAACCGCTGATGCGATTGTGGTTGTTGTAAACTCAACGAGTAAATCTCAATCGTTCAAGATCACGGGAGCGACGGGCTTTACACTCCATACCATTCAGAAGAACTCTGCCGATGACATCGTCAAAGGCGCCACCTTTTCCGCTGAGACTTTCACCGTACCGCCATTAACCACCGCTGTGTTTGTGCAAACTCAAGGCGCGTCACAAGGTGCTGGGTTATCGGTTGATAACTCACAAAAGGACGTATCTAAGATTCCGCCATATGGCAAAACGACCGTCTATGTACGTGGTGCAATGAACGGATGGAACCCGACGGACGCATGGGCGATGAACTTCGTTGGTAACGGCGTTTACTCTGTCAGTAGCGCTCTGGCTGTGGGTGAATATGGCTTCAAGTTTGGCGGTTCTACTTGGGGTATCTTGGATATTGGCTGTAACTCCGTCGACTTAGCTCAGGGCTCGATCAACATTGGCAGCGAAGGCGACTGTAAGTTAAATGTAACCGAAGCCGGCAACTACACATTCACACTGAATGCGATTCATCAACTCAATGACAGCGCAGAAAAAGCCGTGGTATCTGTGACGAAACAATAAGCTTCACATTCACATAATCATCACAGACGAGCCTGTTTTTTTGGGGAAAAGCGAGGGGAGGTATTAACCTCCCTTTTTTTGAGCAGCCGCTCACATACCGCTGCAACTACGCCCCGATTTTCTTACCCAAGGAGGATAAAGCCGCATTCTGATTACGCTAGCCTCCTAACGATAACTTCTATACCAAACATAACGTCTATATCAAACATAACGTCTAGCACAACTTCAATGGCAAAGCCTTACACCTCCACTTCTCAAGATGGAATATAAGTATGTACAACAAGAAACATTCAATCTATCAAGTTTTTACCCGTTTGTTCGGCAATCAGAATACACAGAACACACCTTGGGGAACCATTGAACAAAATGGCGTAGGCAAGTTCAGTGACTTCACCAATAAAGCGCTGACAGAAATTAGAGAACTCGGCATCACTCATATTTGGTACACCGGAGTACCACATCATGCTGTGATCAACGACTACAAGCACATCGGCATCTCAGACGATCATCCAAGCGTTGTGAAAGGACGGGCTGGCTCACCTTATGCCGTCAAAGATTACTACTCCGTAAACCCAGATCTTGCTGACAATCCAGCGCAGCGTTTACAGGAATTCGAAGCCTTGATCAAAAGAAGCCATGACAATGGTTTGAAAGTCATCATTGATATCGTCCCTAACCACATTGCCCGTAATTACCAAGGCTTGAATAACCCAGAAGGCGTACGTGACTTTGCCGATCAAGATGACACGACTGTTGAGTATCATCGCAACAATAACTTCTATTACATTCCTGACAGCACATTTGAACTGCCCGAGATCGACCCTGCGTTCATTCCTCTTGGTGGCGAACAACACCCGAATTTAGCCTCACCGTTTCTTGAATCCCCAGCCAAATGGACAGGAAACGGATCGCGCTTGAGCAAACCCAACTTCGACGATTGGTATGAAACCGTAAAAATTAACTATGGCGTGCGACCAGACGGTTCAAAAGACTTCCCTGAACTACCGGACGATTACGCGATGCGTGATCACCTCGCCCACTACCATTTCTGGCAGCACGTTGATGTGCCGGATTCATGGATTAAGTTTCGAGACATCGCCTTATATTGGTTAGAAAAAGGCGTCGATGGGTTTCGCTACGATATGGCAGAAATGGTACCGGTCGAATTCTGGAGCTATCTCAATTCATCAATAAAAGTAAAGAATCAAGACGCCTTTTTAATGGCGGAAGTGTATCAACCGGACCTTTATCGTGATTACATTCGCTTGGGTAAAATGGACTACCTGTATGACAAAGTCGATCTTTACGACGGCCTAAAAGCAATCATGCAAGGTAAGGCTTCAACGGCAATCATCCCTGAGATCCAACATCAAATGATGGACATCGAACACCACATGATGCACTTCTTAGACAACCACGATGAGCAGCGTGTCGCGTCTCCTGAGTTTGTTGGTAACCCACACATCGCCAAACCAGCCATGTTAGTCAGTGCGCTATTAAGTAGCTCTCCCACCATGATTTACTTCGGGCAAGAAGTCGGCGAATCGGGCGCGGAGAACGCAGGCTTTGGGCAACCTTCTCGCACGTCTATATTTGACTACATCGGTGTTCCTCAACATCAAAAATGGATGAACGGAGGAAAGTTCGATGGTGGGCAGCTCAACGATGACGAAAAGCAACTCAGACTCTTCTATCAACAAGTGATGACCTTTTCACTGAATCATTCATCGATGACCGGAGCGTACCAAGACTTACACCAATCCAATCAGCTAAGTGATTCTGTTTATGCTTTCTTGCGTTTTGATAGCCAAGAACTGGTTATCGCCGCGGCTAACTTCAGCCAAAGCAAAACAGACCTCATTCAGCTGAAGGTGACGGCAGAGGTTATTCAAAAACTAGGCATCGCTGACGGAAGCTATACGCTCCAAGAACATATTGAAGGCGTCCAACAACAGACGCTGTATGTGGAAAATGGTGTCGGTTACTTCAGTGCAGAATTAAAACCCCTAGCCGCTTTCGCTTGGGTGTTAACCCTTTAATCAACCGTTATAAAAGTAATAAAGGGATGACTCACAGTAAGGTTAGGATACCATTTATAGGAAGGTCACTTTTCAAAATCATTAGAATAATATAAATAAAACAATAAATTATGGTCTTGTTTTTATTTTTCACGCCGCATGTCTTCCTTTTGATATGCCGTATTTCTTCCTGTCATCATAAGGTTGCGTTATACTACCCACACGTATGAAAGCAGGAGGTTCAAATGACAGCAGTTGAACGCGTTTATCAAAAGATAAAGCGCTCAAGACGTTATGTTTTTGAGCGCAAAGACTTTGATGGTTTTGCTAGCTACGACCAAATCGGTCGAGCGTTAAGGCAGTTAGTTAAGCAAGGTGAGTTAATCAAACTTGGTTATGGTCTATACACAAAGGCAAGAATGAATAGTCTAACCGGCAGACCCATGCCCACAAACCCTGGCGGAAGCGATGCTTTGATGCGTGAAATTTTAAAGATGAAAGGTGTCGATTTTGAGATGGACAAACTGTCTTTACAAAGCCTAGCTGGTAAAAGCACCCAAATCCCATCCTCCATTCAATACTCGTGGAATCCTAAACAGTTTAATCGCAAGTTGGCTGTCGGTAACCGAGTATTAAACTCACCGAGTTAATATGGAAAAACTAAAACAACAATTCCTTGAGGTTTCAGATGCGCTTGAGCTCGGAAACCCAGCCATTATTGAAAAAGATTACTGGGTCGTCGCCTTGCTTGCCGAATTAGCGAAAGTGACTCCGGTGCATCATCAAATGGTTTTTTCTGGGGGCACTGCTCTAGCCAAGTCAAACGTTAAAATCCTGAGAATGTCAGAAGATGTGGATATAAAACTCATTCCCCACCAAGAATTTGGTGAGCTGAGTCGCGGCCAAAAGAAAACCGCCCGCAAGACATGCATTCACGAGATTGAAATGGCGATCACTCAAACAGAGCGATTTACAGTTGAGTCGCGTCTCGTTCGTGATGAATATCGCTATGTTGAACTTGAACTCAGATACCCGCAGCAGTTTAGCCAAGCGCCATGTCTTCGCCCCATCATTAAACTTGAGTTAATAGAGACGATTCCCTTACTGGATGTAGAACTTCGGCCGATCCAATCATTGGTAGCGGAACTGTATCAACAGCCACAAGAAGTAAAAGCGTTTGATTGCGTCTCTATTCAAGCGACCTTGGTTGAAAAAGTGATTTCGATGTTGCGCCGTACCATGTCCGTAAAGCGTGATGCGCAACGTAAGGATGATGCCACGCTTGTACGCCATATCTATGATGTTTACTGCATTTTAAAGACCGAGGCACAGTTGGAAAACTTCGACCTTACAGCAATGACAGCGTTGTTTAACAACGTATTGAAAGAAGATATCGATCGCTTTGGTAATCAACACGCTGAGTTTGTTGCTAACCCCAAACAAGAGCTACAGCTCGGGCTAAAAGAGCTTGAAGATAACCCAGTTTTTCGCCAACGCTTTCAGGACTTTGTTACCCCTATGGTGTTTAACACCGACCCCCATGATTTTGATACCTGCTTTGCCTCATTTAAACGCATTGCGCAGTCGTTAATTAAAACAATCTAACCGATTTGAGAACCCCTCATGCCACACACTAAAATCAATCAAGACCCGCTACACCAAGAACAAGTCAACAAACCGTAAAGTTAGCCCAACCCACTACTCTAGGGCGTTTACGAAGTCTCATTTTTCTACTTTGACTCACTTACTTCATGAGTCAACGAGCAGCGCAACATGCCTATGAGGCAAACCATTGCACTGTCGTGATGTAGTCTGACAGAATCGCTTGGTGATCACATGATAGAAAGGCGGTTAGCTAAATCACTTTTTCCCCAAAGTGTGTAACGACCGATGATTGACTCATTAATGGTGAGTTGATTTTGTAATACATATGCTAACGAACAATCCTAGAGTGCAGGTGTTTTTTTCGTAACCCATCACTCATGTGCGTACAAAAATCACATGACCATCATATATGGCTTGAGTTGCTTAAAAAGGTTGAGCAAGATAGACAGAAGCAAATGACTATATCCCGACTGAAAAGCGTTATGCACAGGGGCAATTAATGACGAAAGCGAAACAAGCATTAAGCATAAAAGGTGATACGTTTAACCCATTTCCAGAGCCATTTAAATCTCGCCTTGGTCAATCTGAATGCAGAAGTTTAGGTGATTCTTTTGGGCTCACTCAGTTCGGTGTGAATCTGGAAGTATTAGAACCGAATGCGCAGTCGGCTCTTCGCCATTGGCACACAAGGTCAGATGAATTTCTTTATGTACTCGATGGTGAGCTATGTTTAGTCAGTGATGACGGTGAGCAGACATTATTTGCAGGAATGTGTATTGGCTTCCCTGCTAGGGTCGAAAATGGTCATCATTTAATAAACCGCAGTAGCGAACAAGCTAAATTTATAGTTATAGGGAGCCGAGTTGCAAAAGACGAAGCCCATTATCCAGATGATGATTTCAAATGGATTGTTGAAAGTTCTGGTGAATGGACTCCCTCTAGAAAGGACGGCACACCATACTAGTTACTGTTAAATAGTAGGAGGGAGACTATGATTCCAACAGCGATTCTTATTCATGTTCAAAATGTCGCATTGGGCATCGAGTGGTATCAAAAAGCCTTTCCTACAGCTGTCTCTGTTTATCATCCTAGTTTCGACTTTACCGTGCTCAATTTAAACGGTTTTTCTCTTGAGATAGTACAAGCAGACGAAAAAGTAGGCTCGGGTAAATGCGGGACAGTTTTATATTGGTCGGTAAACAACTTAGATAAAGCACTGGATCATTTTGAAGAACTTGGTGCAAAACTGTATAGAGGCCCAATGGCAATTGAAAATGGGCTTTTTATGTGTCAAATCGAAGACCCGTTTGGCAACTTAATTGGCTTGCGTGGGGCGACCACGTTGCAAGTGGTTTAAATGGATTATAAAAGGCCTTATATGTCATATCAGTTTAGGAGGTAAAATGGACATTTTGATCGAACAAGAAAGGCTTTGTTGCGTAATTCAGTGGAACTAAATCCAGAACCTACGATCTGATCAGCTACATTCACTCCCTCTCGTAGCCCTATGCCTAAACCTCGTTATAAAACAACCAACTGGAAGCAATACAATCAATCACTCATTAACCGTGGCTCTCTGACCTTTTGGATTGATGAAGAGGCGATAAGCGGCTGGGCGCAAAGCAAACAGAATAAGCGCGGGAGGCCGCGTCGGTTCAGTGATTTAGCTATCACGACAGCACTCATGGTGAAACGAGTTTTTTCTATGCCATTGAGAGCGCTGCAAGGATTTATCGACTCGATATTTAGGTTAGCCCATGTACCGTTAAGTTGTCCGC
>NZ_JBFSPI010000024.1:0-61978 GCF_041464685.1 Vibrio sp. 10N.237.312.B06 | reverse complement strand
AATGTGTTACCGGTTTTATTGTTAATTTATAGACTCATCTAAGCGGAGAAGAGCCGCGTTTTTCATGATTTATTTTTCCGAATAATAAGATCTAAAAAGCCCCACTAATCAGACAGGGCAAGCCTGTCAGACTAGTAGGGCTAGAAATTTAGAAAGGTAATGGCTCACTTTCTTCACGTTTACCTAAAGAGACTTTAGCCTGAATATCATCGTAAAGCGCCACCATAGGTTTCACAAGTTCAATATTCGCCAATGGATTACCGCTTGAAGCCTTCCAATCTCGCAGCTTAAATCCATCAGCCCATACAGTCAGCGTGTTTACTACAGTCGCATCCAGACCAAGTATTTCGACGGTATCTGCGCCTTGCTTAAGAGCGTCATCTGCTAGTTTAAGAGCCGCATATCCAAGTTCTAATCGCTTGCGTGGAGCCTTAGCGCCAATCTCATGCTCTACTTGAGTAACGCCGCCAGAAACTTTCTTTATCTGAGATGACTTACCACCTACACCAAAGTCACACTCGAACTTCACATGCTTTCTATTTCGCTCACTCTGCTCTTGAATCTTTTCCCATTCACGCTCTCTAGCTCGCTTAGATGAAGCTCTTAATGATTCAACTAGACTAGGCTGATTACGCTGTTCCGCCTCCTTTTCGAGTACTGTTTTACGCTCAGCTTCAACCAACGCTAATTGCTCAACCATAAATTGTTCTGGATTCGCATCCATTGCAGCAATGATTTTCATGGCTTCGGGAGCCGTCATGTTACGCGCCTTAAATTCAGGAGCTATTGACTCCCACTTCTGAAATAAATTTAAGTCGCGCATACCAGCTTCAATAGTTCCGCACTTATAAAAGATAGCGCAGCCCTTGCTACCTTTAACACCTTTACCACCTGAATAGTAAGGTCTCGCTTCCTTATCACTTGGGAAAACTGAACATTTCTTACCACGAAGAATTACGATTGGATTTTTCTTAGATTTAGCCACGATAGGCTCCTTGAATATTAAAAATTTGATAAACCGCCGGAATGACGGCTATGAATTTGAATAAAGGTCATTGCGTGTGGGATTGCTGTCTTAATACCCCTACGGTGCTATGACATACAGAGGAAAAAGCCCTTATCTCTCAAGGGCTCATCTATAATTGATATTTACGAACTTAGCTGGCTGCTAAGCGCTGCTCGTAGCGATTCACGAGCTATAGGTTCAAAGAGTTTTTCGATTTCGAAGCTGGGAAACTTCGATTTAATTAGAATGGCTAATTTGATAGTCAGCTCCGTTAACGGTACTGCTGCTTCAATTAGCTTAGATTTACCTGCCGAGCGTACTAACGTCGATTTGGTTGGATAACCCTGATCCGTCAGCCATAAGGCAAGTTGATTAGCATTTATGTCAGATTTAGATAAACCGCCCTGTTCATGGGCGTAGAAGCGCAGAAATAGACGCGCCATTAGGCTATCCGATGTTTCATCAGATTTAAGTCTTAAAGACTTATTATTAGAAGCTTTCGCCATTGCTAGGCGGTCCTGCCAGTTATACCAGTCCTCTAAAGTCTTTAAACAATGTTGTTTTCGCCAACGGTCAAAACGAAGACGAGTAAACAGCATATCGTCCAACGAATAATGAGGTTTAGTTTCCAAAGCTATATGCTGTAGGTCTTTGACATCGAGCATTTTTGGATTCAACAACTCTCGCTTATGATCGTATTCCATGTTCAAAAAGATCGAACGCTTTTCAAGCATTAAATCCTTATGTTCTAAAAAGCGCATCCGATTCGGTGTCAGGTAGCTACCATCAACTTTGTCATCAAAAGCACGGTTCAAATACATATCCACCATATGAGCACTTTGATCTGCTACTGTTGGATCTACCTTCACGCCGCCTTTCGCTAATACAGGTTCAAAGCTTTCACTCTCTATAACGGTATATTGAGCACGGGTTTTAGCGCCTATTAGCTGTTCAGCCTGATGCTTCAGTTCTAGAATTTCACCACCCGATGGATCTATTCGATGATATAATTCCCTAAACCGCTGGCAGATAGGACCTGATAGGTCTATTTCTTCTAATTCAGCATTGGTTAAGAAACCATCCGTCGTAACAGACACAACAACCTTCTCATCGGGCATGCTATGAAGCATCTCACCTAACATAGCTCTAGCAAGACCCGTCGTATAAGCCGCAAAGAAAGGATTCGTCAACGTCGATGGTGGCAATTGCTTGGAGTATCCAGCCTGTATATCAAACGCACTTTTGGGGCGAAGTGATTGTGCCATTCTCCCATAACAACTATTTAACATCTCTTTGGTTAATTTTTCATCAAAGCTACCTTTAACAAATGACTTACGCCTCTCTCGACCCCATTTCATAAAATCTTCGAAAATACGCACATCATTTTTCCATGGAATGACGAATGCCTGCTTAATGGTGATCTCAGCGCCTTGGTTATATGCAACTTCCAACTCATGACCTGTAACATACGTTTCGCCAGTGATGGGAAACAACAAACCATAATCTGAACGAACCGCCAAGCTTGGGAAGCGAGTATTCTCAGGGAACTTAAACTCAACCCATGCCATGGCGCACTTGTCACCAAATAGGTCATGCAAGTCCTCAGTCATATACATTTTCTCATACGCTAATTCACGTAGACCTAACGTAATCGCCGAGTAACAGGACGGTATATCATAATCTCACCAAGTATCGACTTGAGTGGGACCAGCGATAAAACTTTCATTTCTACCACCGTGGTAACACTGAGTAGCAAAGTTCTCTAATGTCATACGAGCAGTTACAGGAACATCTCTTGTTATCGTTAATGGCTTATTTCGATCTGATGGCCAAATTTCTTTAGTCACTTTCTCAAAACCAAATAAACCACGATAACCGCGCTTATCTTCCAAGCTATTCACAAAAGCTTTAACGGCAATGCCTCCAATAGTGAACGGCACCGACTTTAAACCTAATGTGTGTTGGCAAAAGAGAGAAACGCGCTCAAAGTGGCGAGCACTAATAATCGCATCGGTTAAAGCATATTCAGCGAACTTTTCAGGCTCAGCTTCCAAGAACTCATCCATACGAGAAATAGAATAAGGCTCAGGGATCTCGACCTTCGGGATCTCAAGCAAATCACCCACAGATGAAAGTGACGAACCATTCGGCGACAACAACATAGTGTCAAAGAAAGTGATGTAGAGCGTTTTCTTATTACGCGACTTGGTATTGACCTGAAGCGGTTCCTTATCGATGCGGCGAGACATCACTTTATCAAGCTCTAGTCCATATACATCGTCAAGGCTCGCTACCGTCTTTCGCAATCCGTTTACATGTGTCTTTAACTGATCAAATGCTTTACTGAAGTTAAACAGATCAGCCGATAACCAGTGAGCACAAAGAATTACGTCAGTCGGAAAAGTATCTAATACACCTTCATCCATTGCCTTTTCGATGGCTTGAACCAAACATCGATCCAATGCCAAACGACCAGATTTTTTCGTCGATTCAGGATACAAGATAAGTGTTGAAAGCAGACCTTTATGCAGAATAGCAAGTTGATAACTCAAGATACTGTTGTACTCGCCGCAATCAGATTCGGTGTACTCTGTATCGATCGCTATCACAGGTCGCTCAAAGAAAGGAGTTGCCTTTCGTTTCTTACGCTTAACTTTTACCTTCTTCGGGGGCTTCTTGCCAATATGAGGCTTAGCTTTAGGCTTCACCGTTTTAAAAGGCACATCTTTCACATCAACAGATTCTTGAGCCTCCCAACTATCCTCGCTTTCAACATCACACTCTTCCCAACCAGTTTCAGTCAGATTGTTAATAGTGATACTGGTATCCTGCTCAAGCCAATCATATGTTTCACTCATTTCTTTTATCTCCAATACGTAAAAAGACGCCACTTGGCGTCTTTTTAACAGGTTCCGGTTATGTTCAATGCTTAGGCTTTGTACTCAGACCAAGAGATTTCAGGCATAGCCTTACCATCGTTATAGTCACACAATGCATCACATAGAACGTCACACAGACCTTCTAGATCCGAGAACTCATCTGCCGCAAACATAGTTAACAGATTGTCATCTTTATTCGCTGTAATAAGCAGAGAGCCGGATTTTTCAGAAATAAATACGTTAGATATCGAGTCAACATGAATCCAACTACCATTTTCAAGGATCAACGTTGCACCCTCACATGGCTTAATGGATTTTTTGATTTGCTCAAACAGAGTTTCCGCCGCCGCACCTTTTTGGTAATGCATAACGTTACAGTTCGAGTCCAACACAACCACGCGCTCATCAGAGCCGATTACACTTTTAGCTAAAGCTAGGTTCTTAACGCCACGGTTTGTTTTTACAAATACAGATGTAGAAGTAGTCATGATACTTATCCTATTAAAATTCCAAATTGTTAAAGAGCATGAGACAGATGCCTCTTCTAACGAAGAGACACCTGTCTCAACGCTAGAGGTAAAATTAATTCGATTACATTTCTTCTATTTATTGAGTAATGCCACCTCCCACTTCGCTATCTCCGATTTCAAAAAACGAACGCTACGACCTATTCGCAGAACTTTAGGCAATGAATCAGGTTGGCGAGTTACATTGGTTCTTACCGTGGCAGGATTAAGGCTGTATGCCGCTGCAAATTCTTCTACTGTTAATGCATTTTTCATTGGGTTTTCCTTAGTCAAATTGAAAATTAGGTAGCATCGCTTCAACTGTCTTCTGAGAGGCTTGTGCTAAATGAGTGTTTTGGTAATGGGCATAGCGCTCTGTGACGCTCACATTAGAATGACCGAGGCTCTGTTGAGCTAAACGAATATCATTGGTCGCGATTAGCATTTGGGTCGCATAGGTACGACGTAGATCGTGGATAGTGAAAGGCGCTTCTAGTGAACCTTCCGCTTTCATGGCTTGCTGAATACGTTCCATACAAGCCCGTGGATACGCAATGTGCTCGCCATGGTTCTTCAGTGATGGAAACACCCAATCATTGAAAGAAACCATGAGACACTTTCGGATAAGTCGCTGTGCTGGCTCAGATAAGTAAATACGCTGAGGCTTACCTGATTTAGTCATAGGCAACCAAGCAGACGACAGATCATCGGAAAGCATTGAACAGGAAAGGCTAATCACATTACCAATGCGCATACCCGTAAGCAGGCTTAACAGTAATGCACTGGCATGAATGAAGTTAGGTTCAGCGCAAGCATGACGACAAAAGCTTTCCATTTCTTTAGCGGATAACACGCGCTCTTTAACGTTGTTCTCCGCCAGCTTTTTAACGCCCTTTACTGGACTCTTATCAATAATGTCGTGCTCTACTGCCATAGAGAACAGCTTGGATAAAAATGCTTGGTAGCGGTTCACCGTGGCTGGCGATAGGTCTGTTAATGAATGAAGAAATTTCTCCACATCACGACGAGTTACATCAGCAATACGTTTATTACCTATAGCCGCCATGACACGTTTAGCACGAGACTGAAAAGTTTTATGATCACGGTGGTGACGTCGACTGAAAGGCACGAGTACTTCATCAAAGAACTGCTGAACAGTCAGGCGACTACCTTTGCGGTAGGCACCAGACTGAACATCAGCAATAAACTGGTAAGCCAACTTCTCAAAGTCAGCAAACTTCATTTCAGGGTAGGTACCAAACGACTCGTAGTACCGTTGACCTTTCCAACCAAAGCGAACTATCCAGCGTTTACTTGATGCAGTTACGAGTAAACGAAGACGAGAGTTGGCATCACTTCGGTACTCTATAGCCTGCTCACCTTTTGAGGGGCGGGGCAAGTTATCCAGTACTGCTTTGGAAAATCTGAGAGAATCCATCTAAATCACTCTGTTGTTGAATCGATGGGGCCATTTTTACGTATATCTAAATAAACCGCTCATAGAGGAAAAGTCAGCTCAAGCGAGGCAACGCATGTCACAACCCATACAGAAATAAATAAAAACAGACACTTAAGCGACAAAACAGAAATGAAGATAGGTACAAATTTGATTGAATTCAGAGATGGGTACATATTTGATTGAGTATTAGGAGGCTGATATCCTACTGCGGATTGACTTAAAGTTTGGAACAAAGAATGCCTAGAAAACAAGCCACCTATACACATCGCCGCCTAACGTTATACGTTAAAGCTAATATTGATGAAAAACATATTGATACGCGTGTAAAACACCAGCTAATCGCTACGATAATTTTTCATTTTAAAATAAGCCAACGGGAAGCCATTCTGACTTTAAGAGAAGCAACTTCGGACCTTCTTACACTCCCAAATCAATCAGCGTTCTCGACCTACTTAAAGAAATATAAAGAAGCTGACGCACCTGAAAAGAAAGATAAATATGAGAACGCCGTTAAGTTTCTAGCATTAAAGAAAGGGGTCAATGTATACGACTGCCACCTAACAATTGAAAAATCTTGTTTGAAAGAAGGAAGACCGGAAGGAGAATCTAGATTCGCAAGTACCTACCTAAAAATCAATGACCGTGATGTACCACCATGGCACGAGAGAAACATAGGATTTATAAGAGCATTCAGCGCTTTCATCAATAATGACTCTAACCATTATAAAGCCGCTATAGGTAGAATTGTCGAAGCTATAAAAAATGCTTCTTTCAAAAATGAGAAGATTAACTTTGACGATTCTGTCTCATGGTATAGGAAGAATATATATCGAAAATTAAGCCACCCTATTTCAGAATGGGCTATTTATTCAACACCATTGCAAGCTGAAATATTCATACTGGAAAGACCAGAAAAAGAAGAAACAGAAGTGGACCAAAAGCCAATACTTTTTATGGCTATAAAGTCACATGATTGTACTGGATACACTCCAATCAAGTTGTCACCAAATGCAGCCCATGAACTTGCAGAAGTGATGAAAACACACTCAAATCTCATTTATACAATTAATGTAAAAAAGCAAAGTAACATCATTCTAATCCAGCTAGTAATAAGCACTAAAAATTCGACAACAAATCAAGCTAGTACATCATTGCTAGCACTCTATACAAAGATCAGATACCAAGTCGTAACCTCAAAAGGGGAACGACAAAATTTACACCAACCTTTTAACTTAGATTGCATGGATGGAAACTTCACCATCCAAAAAAACAAACCACTTAACAATAGTGTTTACCGCTTAAGCACGAATACAAATAGCTACAACCATCAAGGTATTATAAAAACCTTGGACTCACTTCATCATATTTTGTCCGAACTCAGCACATCGGAATACCAATCATGTCTTTTCCAAGCTCATAAAGTAAGAGGAAAACAAAACGCGAAGGTTGTTGTAGATAAAAAAGTGCTTCGATATCTAGAGCTAGATACTAAAAAACGTATGCCATCGTACTTCCTAAAAAACAACCCGAACCATATATAATTAATCCCCTACTGACTAAAGACATACACACCTTCAGACCTCATGTCATAAGCATTAAAGCAAAATCCTAATTACGAAGAAGTGAGAGCCACAGCTCTCACTTACTCCAACCCCTTTAATCTTCAGGGCCGACACATGCTCCCACGCAGCCACCAATTACAGCTCCGACTACAGCGGCTTCGGCTCCACACGTGCGGCCGATACTAGCCCCTATCGCCAAACCCTTCATAGCACCTGATGTACTAGGGCGAATTTTCACCTTAGTCGTTGGATACTCACGCTCAATTTCAATCGCTTTCATCGGTAGCGATGATTGCCCCAGTGTTAATAAATTCATCATTGTATTACCTCTATTTCTCTGCAATTTTCATTGCTACAAACAAAGAAAGGGCCATGCTCAATGAAGAACATGACCCTTAGTGATGTTATACCGTTCAACCTAGTCCAGTGTTAATGTCGAGAGTTCCAAGTCTTACACCAACGTCGAGCTAAATTGACCAATACAACAAACCTTATTGTGCTTTGCCTTTCGGGCTATCTGAACCGCATAAAGTCGCATCAGTAACATGACCATTCATGGTTCCACAGACATCCGCTTTCCATTGCACGATAACTCCGTAAGACGCTGTATTCTGAATGCCTGCTTTACCATTCCATTGTGGCTCTAGCAGTTCTTTCATTTTCGAGATATCGCCCGGATTACCGCCGAACGTGCCACCTGCAAATACTGAAGATGCGAAAAGCGAAGTTAGACCTAGCAGGACAATTGATTTTTTCATTTTTGTTTTCCTTAAATACGCAATGACGCCGCTTATAAGAGACGGCGTTAACGTGATTGATGATCAGTTTAAAGAGGGTGAACGACAGGGTGTGTCGCTCAGATGTAGAAATATTGAAATGATTGATGAATGCCTTGTAAGACATACCTTGAGATAACTAATGAAAGCTATAGCAATATCAGTAACCTTATGAAAATTCGCTAGAAATAATCAGGTTCTTTCCGACCACGACACCACCTGACGAGCGACCTATCTACAATGCGTAGAATGAAAGAGCATGACAAACTAGCGAAACGACTTGCCATCATCCTGACCCGTTTAAATACGGGTGAGAAACTGTATCTGGAAGAGTTGAGCCGGGAATTTAGGGTGAGTGAAAGAACGCTTCAACGGGACTTCAACGAACGGTTAAATTACTTACCCATCCAGCGTGACGGTGCTTGTTACTTTCTTGACCCACAAACTCTAGGTAGGCAGAGCAATAATGAAGTGTCATTGCTACTGATGAAAATGGGATTCGATACGTTGTTTTCCGGTAAGCACTACCTAAGTAATGGCGTACTGAACAACAAGAGTACTCCGCCCTTTCTATTCAAGAATCCGCAAATCGAAGACATCAGTAAAAATGTTTCGGTGTTCGAGAAACTTATCGAATCGATACAACGCCGGAACGTGATTAGCTTTAGTTGCCATGGGAAAACCTACGATGAGTTCCACAGCTACAAACTTTTGAATGACCGTGGTCAATGGTACTTAGCCGGAACACACAGAAACCACCTGGAGTCTCTCAGAGTGGCGAAGATTCGTGAGTTAGTGCGATACGAGGATAAATACTCACCTGACCTAAATGTTGAACACAAGCTCACTGGTCGAGGATATGAAGATGAGTTGCCACATCCCGTTGAGGTGGTTATACAAATTAGCGGAAGAGTCAGCGAAACCTTCTTCAAAGAAAATAATCCCAATGTCTTTCGAGTATTAACAGAGCTAGGTTCAGGTGATGTATTGGTAAGCTATACGACTAGAAACATTCAAGCATTACTCCGCTTACTCAAAGCGTGGCTTCCTGATGTCGAAGTGCTGTCACCTGATTGGGTTAGATACAAGTTGAAGCAGGAGTTACAAACCTATCTAGACGTAGCCAAGTAGAAACCACACGGAGAGCTGAAAGGTGATGTGTTGCAAACTTCTGGTTGAGTCACTCTCTGTATCAGCGCCTGACATAATGAAGTCACCCGACAATCACCAACCAAGCCCTAAGCTTAAACTTACCACTATGCACCTAAATTAAACCTGTCGATTCGTAACAAGCACAGCGATTGATTTGATGAAATGGCCAATCGATACAGGGTAAGGAAAAGTGTTAAATGCCCTATTTTTACTCCGCGAAAATTAACACTTTAATAGATTAGAACAGAGCTTTTAGCTAAGTTTAATATATTTATATTATTAAATTAATTATAAGGACTTTCAGCTCAGGTTAGGCAAGGAAGCCATACCAGTTCTAGGTTTTAGTCTATAAAAACGCTCCCATTACTTCAAAATAGTAATGGGAGTCATTAATGTCAAAACACCAGCAAGAAGATAGTAACCCCGTTAAAATTAGAGTTCTTTTCCTTGGTGTTTCCACCGCCCATAATAAGCCAGTCACTTCATCTTCTCTGAACCCTGAACTCAACGGATTGGCAAAACGTTGTAGAAACTTACTCCAATGAAAAAGGCTTCCCATCACACCATGACAAGCATGGCACAATAGGAAGCCTTGATTTCACTAGGAAGTGACACAGCAGTTTTATGGTTCATACATGGTGCTTTCAACTTGGTTTGCTACTGATGAACTAATCCACGGTGACTTTTATCTCATCAAAGCAGTCCATTCCGATGTAGCTTAGAAAGTTGGATTCCCACATCGAATAGAACTCCATTACCTCACTACTTGTTATTGGTAGCTCTGGAACATAGGAAAAACTCGCTGTCCCACATCCAAAGTTGAAATCCACCTCTTTAACCAATTCGGGATAGGGACCACCGCAATACGCAAAGTCAGTGATGTAATCAAATACCCATTGGTCATAGAGTCGAACAAGCCTGATTTCAACAGGATGAAAACCGCCGTCCTCAGAGGTGTAGCTTTTATCTCGGAAGTTAATCACGACCGATTGGATCATGGATGTCCATTTGCCTGATTCGCTGATCACTCCGTTTAAAGTATCTTGAAGATCGACACTGATAGGTAAAGTCAGCTTATTCTTTGAAAAGCATAGTTTCATAATAAAATCTCGTTTAGTTTGGTAGGGATGCACTCTTGAGTAGTGTGCGGTATGAAAATTGGGAAGAGGTTTAGTCGGTAAGGATTGATCAGAAATTCGAAGTTATTTAGCTTCGGTTTCACCGTCCACTAATGACATGAGTTCATCACGACGTTGCTCGTAGTCAGGCGCAAGAACGTGGAGAAACACCGATTTCTCTGACGGCAGGATAAGTAATAACCCACGCAGTGTCGCCGCCATAAATCCAGCATTATTAGCAGACCCACCTTTGAACACAGATTTAAGCACAGTGCTTTTAAACGGCTTATCATCTTGCTCATTTAACACAGCGACAATATCTTCAAAGGCTACCCACTCTTTGCTATGAAGACCGCCACCTTCATTACCCGAAAGCCTAAGGAATAGAGTATTTAGATCATCATGTACCGAAAGCTCATAGAACACATGATTCTGAGTTTTCGGTGATAATTTTTTCGCTTTACCATCGAGTACGATATTAGCGAAATGGTCTACAGGTACATCTTTAACAACCGTAGCCAGTTCATTACCCTCTACAACCTCAGGTTGAACAACTTCTTCTTTTTGATTGGTTTTACGTGCCATGGGGCACCTCCATACTATTAGTGACTTTTAAGATTAGATTCAGAGTTAAACTTCAGCTTGATCAGCAAGCTTGACGACAGGGAATGTTGGACTGTTCATTGGAGCACAGCAATACACCCCACTACCTGCCGTAGTAACAATGGCAACAGCAAGTAGCCAAGGGCATTCATCGTCGTTTAGTAACAGAACCCATTCAGGGTAGTTAGTGACAAAGCGTAGAAAGCTTTGATCGCCTTCCGGTTCTTTACTCAAGGTTTCATCGGTATCGTCGGCTTCAATCAAATACAAAGTGGTGCCAACCTCATCCCAGAACGCTTTCGTACTTTCTTCATCACCGAATGGCTCTATCAAATGTTCGAGTAGTTTTACTTTCACATCATCAGGCATTGGCAGTGATTGAATTTCTTCAAAATTGTTTACTGTTTTCATCGTGAATTTCCTTCTAATAATGAAAAAGCCCTCGTCCAGCTAGTCGCTGTACGAGGGCTTTTTCAAATGATTTGTTTTAAGTATTACTCAGTCTATTCAAGTGGAATATCACCACTAACCATATCCGATAGATGTGAGCCAATTTTACGCCTACGACCAACGGTATGCTTGGCATAATACTTACTCGTTATACCTATCTCGGAGTGATTCAATTGTTTAGCAATATCATGTAAAGGCACTCCTTTTGCCGCAAGCAAAGTTCCAAGTGTATGTCTGGCACTGTGCAGGGTTATATTGGCTTTATCTCCTGGTATATCAGGCAGTCCCATCTTCTCCTTGATAACTTTCAATGCGTGTCTAGCAGGGCTGATAGGTTTACACTTTCGACGTCCAGCAAAGATATAAGGATTATTCGTCACTTTAGGTATCGACTTCAAAATAGAGAGCATGTAATCACTTGCATAAATAATGTGGTCACGACCATTTTTTGTTCGATTTATATACAGAGTTTTCTGTTCCCAATTTATCGATTCGTGCTTTAAATACCTTAATTCACGATCCCTTAATCCAGTCAAAAACAGCAACGCTAAGAACGATCCTGTGTGTTTATCTGGATACTCCAAAGCATGACGAACAAAGTCCTTCAGTTGATTTTCGGTGAGGTATCCTGTGCGG
This sequence comes from Vibrio sp. 10N.237.312.B06, assembly GCF_041464685.1. Taxonomy (NCBI): domain Bacteria; kingdom Pseudomonadati; phylum Pseudomonadota; class Gammaproteobacteria; order Vibrionales; family Vibrionaceae; genus Vibrio; species Vibrio sp. 10N.237.312.B06. Next base: position 49,831 of record NZ_JBFSPI010000024.1, on the reverse strand, counting down.
ATATTATCCAACTTCGGTAAGCTGACTTTATCTGCAACCAACGGGCAATCCATAAGACGGTATGCATGTTTATTTATCGACTTGAGAAGTGCTAATACCCGGCAAATACTGGCGGTTGCGTAAGGCTTACCAGTGGTTTTGCTGATCTTACTTTGCATTTCCATCTGCACTTTCACGATATGCGCAGCGGTTAGTTCATTAATCGGAACATGATGGATAGACTTAGCATGACGGAATCGTGCGACATCATCTTTCCATGTACGACGTTGTTTTTGAAGAGGAAGATAGACCTCATTGAAAAACCGTTCAAGGGTCATAGACGAATCAGTCTTTTCAGTATCACGCTCGATCTTCGGATCAATACCCTCAAGAATCTGCTGACGGTATTCCTTAGCAATTTTACGCAGGGTAATGATGCAGGTTTCAGGGTGCTTTCCTAAACCTACCGACGCCTTCTTACCAGTAACAGGGCTTGTATATCGAAGCAGGAACCGCTTGCCGCCAGACTTACCGACTAAGCAGCGAACACCAGTAGGTAAACCGGAGTCTTTCATAGCGGATAGATTGACTTCGTAATCGGTGGATTTTGCAGTTGTGGGATTGGGTTTTAAATTGTTGAGGAAAGTGGTGGTGAGTCGTTGTGATTTGCTCATTCAAACCTCCTTAAAGCAGTTATTCTTAATATTATTAAATGCTTCAAAGAGGTTTTGTTTCGGTCGTATAGGAGATCAATATGACCATTCTGGAGTCATTGCAATTAGAGCCTCAGAGACGCCAAAACACTCATGAATAGGGTAGTAGCTTTTTAAATCGGTAATATTAAAGTAAGCATAAAGCTCAAAGCTTCCTTCTTTCTTTATAAACACACCATAACGAAGCCCATCGGTAACAATTAATCGCTGACAATTACCTCTACCTTCTGCGTAGGCTTGAGCTTGGGATAAAGCGGTCAAACACGAATTACCTTTCTTTTTAGCTTCGACAACTACAGCTAAATGTTCATTGTTTCGAGGGAGCTTTTGAAATAGAGCAACATCCACATTATTCCATTCAATTGCCATTTTTTGTGGCGTCCACCCAAGAGCTCTTAACATAGGAACAGCCAAGTATGCGACAGTTTCAAATTCAGAAGGATTTTCGAACTTTTGATACCACTTAGCAATACGTATTAATTCATCAATCTCCTTGCCCAGAGCCTCGATAGATGCATTCGCAACTCCGTAGTCATACAAAGCTTCAGAAATATGTTCAAAGTCAACTTTCTCCACATTATGTAAAGGCATCATTTTTAGTAAATCATGGTTCTCAAAATCAAGATTCAAACTAGAAACCCACTCCTTTACAACTAAAGAACTCAACTCTTGGGTAGTATCGCCTTGCTTCAATGTATATGTAGGGAAAACTTTAGGTGATTCTATACCTTTCCATAACCATTTGACGCGACGAACATGCTGCAAGTCCCAACCATCCACATCATCAAACAGTTCAGACCATTCATAATCCCCCACAACAACACCGACACCCACAACTGTTGCTGTACCCAACCTCAAAACAACGATATCCCCTGAAGATATACCTACAGCAAACCGCTTCAAGTCGGTAATTTTCCGAGAAGACCAATCATCGTTCCTCAACATCTCGACACATGATGGAAAAGCACCTGCATAACCAGGACCATTTAAAATCACATCCCACTTCAAACAAATATCTGCATAATTGCGATCACTGTCTCCGGCTGCTTGTTGCCAATACTTTCTCCCCAAAATCCACCCCACTAAATTTCACCACCAGAACCACTAAAATAGCATTAATAATAACCAGTACAACAGCTTGCCGTAGGCCGCTGTTGTACTGGTTATTATATATTTAATATCAATACTCTATCCGAAACCTAGCTCTCAATTCATCCCACCACATTCATACAATCAACTAGCCACCGATACCACCACCTCAATCAAAACCCATATCACGCATAACATTTCCACCAGCACCATAGTTCAAGTTCTGCGATGATTCCCAGCTCAGTGATCGCGCACAGTACTCGCAGGAAAACTATCAAATTGACACCCACACAGATTACAACAGTGATATTCACCCACTGATGGTGAGTGATAGCAGTAACAGCAACAACGACTTCATACTAAAATTTTCAATCAGCCTTAGCCCGCTTTAACCACAAATGCTTGATCATATAGTCAGCTTCTAACGCGATACGGTGCTCTACATAGCTAACAAAAGTTTTGAACCCAAAATCACCATTTACATACTCAAGAGCACACACAGAGACAAAACTAAACATTCCAGAGCGGACTTTGTCATCATCTAAATAACTTAAATCAGGGCTAGAAGTAGTCGATAACATTGGCAGTTCAAGCCAACCGTTAGTCGTCGCGCATAACCAGACTAGTGAATCATTGATTGTTACCGAAGTTCTTTTCTTAGTAGTTGGATGATAGAAAGATATTTTCATGAGATAAAAAACCTGAGTTATTATTAACTCAAAAAGAGTAGCAGGGAGTCAATATTAACTCAAAAGATATGAATGCTAATTAATTTTCAGGGTGTGATTGATTGTTAATGTATATCCCCAACGACCTTAATACACACACCTTAAAACCACCTATCTCAAACCGACTTTTCCGCTATTCATCAAAACGAAAAGTTACCTCACAAAGACTAAACCAAAACCCTATAGCACCGTAAAGTCGCCATGGTCGTACCATGGTTCTCTGACTCTACAGCCCTTGGTAATACTGGCTTGCGAGATTGCAGAAGTTTACATTTGTTGGATTTACTAGGATTCCCTTGAGCACAGAATCGACATGTGATGAACCATAGATGCACCATGGAAGAAAATTCAAGGCTGATAAAGTGAGTCTATTGAGGGAGAAAAGTGTAGATAACAGAAAAGGAAAACTGAGCTAAGCTTTTGATTAGCCTAGATACAACAAAGCCCCGACTTTCGTCGAGGCTTTGTCATTTAAATATGGTACCGGTAGGCGGACTTGAACCGCCACGCCCGAAGGCAACGGATTTTGAATCCGTCGTGTATACCAATTTCACCATACCGGCATTATCTTGGGGCATTGCCCTGTCGATGTTTGGCATTATACGTATGCGAACTGATGTGGCAAGTATAAAAACTTGAATTCATGTGTGTTTGCCGATAATTTCGCCACTAAGTCATAAGCTGTGCGTCATGTCTCTTTTCAGGCCAAGCCTTAAACTATATTCTGACGCCTCAATTTTTAAAGAAGTAATAACACCATGACATCAACAAACACTCTGCCACCAGCTGGGGTAATGCGCCGATTTGGTGCCTTGTTCTATGACGCACTCATTGTAATCGCTATTGAAATGATGGCTGCCGGCATCATTGTTGCTCTACTGCACGCACTCATGGCTCTTGGTATTTTTAACCATAGCGGGTATGCCGATGTCAGTGACTTCTTGACTAATCATCCGATTTGGAGCCCTGCGTATACTTTTTACTTAGTCGTCGTTTGGGTTTACTTCTTTGTATTCTTCTGGACCAGAGCAGGTCAAACTCTGGGGATGAGAGCTTGGAAGCTACGAGTTCAAAACAAAGATGGCTCTGCGATCACAATAACTCAAGCGCTAATACGTTTAGGTACATCGGGGTTTGGACTTGCAAACTTATGTGTTCCATTCGATCCTCAGAAACGTGGCTTTCACGATATCTGGGCAAAGACCGAAGTCGTTGTGTTGCCAAAAGCACAATAACGCTATTAAGCGAACTTAAAGCAAGATCAAAAAAGGAAGGCGCAATGCCTTCCTTTCTTCTATTTATAGTTTCCGCCTCAAAAGCATAATGGCAATTCCGAAGAACACCACGCTAGGGGCTATCGCACCAAAAGCAGGTGGTATTTGGTAAACCAAGCTGATTGGCCCAAAGAACTCGCTGGATATATAGAAAGTAAAACCAGCAATCACACCAGAGAGAATCCTTGCTCCCATGGTCACGCTACGTAAAGGACCAAAGATAAACGACAATGCCATCAACATCATGACCGCTATCGAAATAGGTTGAGTTATCTTTCGCCACAATGCTAGCTCATAACGTGCTGCATCTTGTTCTGATGCTTTGAGATAAGAAACATAGTCATACAGCCCACTTAACGACAGCTCCTCCGGTTTCACCGTCACTATCGCGAGTTTGTCTGGAGCTAACGATGTTTCCCAAGAAAAAGTCGGTAAACTCTCTTTAGTGACCTGAATATCATTCTCAAAAGAGGTGACCTCAACATCGCGCATTGTCCAAACGTTGTTTCCAACGTAATCGACTTCTTTTGAATATATGGCCGTTTTCAGAGCCTTGTTCTCATCATAGCGCCACATGTTCAAACCATAGAGCTTATCATCGTCTATTTTAACAATGAAAATGAAGTCATTGGCATCTCGAGCCCAAACACCGCTTTGAGTAGAGATAATACTACCACCAGCAACCGAGATGGTTCTTAAGTCACGAGCCATCTTCTGCGCTTGCGGAGCTCCCCACTGCCCAAGTAATGTCACTATCACCATTAACGGAATCGCAGTCTTAAGTACCGATAAACCAATATCTAACTTAGAGAAACCCGCGGCTTGCATAACCACAAGCTCAGAACTCGCAGCAAGCATACCAAGCCCAATCAATGCACCAAGCAATGCCGCCATTGGGAAGAACATTTCGATATCACGAGGAATACTCAATAAAACGAAATACAACGCTTGTAATAGATCGTATGTACCACGACCTACCTTCCGCAATTGCTCAACGTACTTGATAATTCCAGAGAGACCGACAAACGTCACCAATACCAGTGACGTGGTCGCGATGATGGTTCTGCCTATATATAAATCGAGAATCTTAAACACGGCTTAAGCCAACCTCTTATTCTTGAATTTTTCTTTCAAACGCCTAACAGGCACACTATCCATAAAGTTGGCACCAATCGCGACAAACAATAATAATGCATTGATTGGCCACATGCCTATTGCAGCAGGAATGTCCCCTTCTTCAATTGAAGATTTGGTTGCACTGATTGCCAAGAAGTAAGTCAAATAAATCAGGATTGCCGGACCTATTTTTGCAAAACGACCTTGTCGTGGATTAACTGCTGACAGCGGTACAACGAGCATAGTCAACAATGGGATACACAACACCAGTGACATGCGCCACTGCAATTCAGCCTTGGCACGATTATCTTGATTTCCAATAAGATCAATAGTTGGAATCGCTTCCCACTCTCGACCTTTCTTCTCTACTTCACGCTGACCAATTAAGCCTTCATACTCTTCAAAGTGCGTCACTCTATAATCAAGGCGAGAAGGCACTCCTTCATGACGAGTACCATCGTACATCACAATAACTTGGCGGCCATCGCTCAATTCTTTTACGTCTCCCGACTTAGAGAACATCACACTAGGAAGCACTGAATCACGAGGTCGCATTTGAGAAACGAACACATTGTCTAATTGATTACCATCGATACCCTCGATAAACACAACAGAAGAACCATCGGGAGTCCTTGCAAATTTGCCTTTGGGTAGTAAATCGACGCTGTTCTCTGCAGCCACTTCCTCATACATTTGTTCTACTTTATCTTGTGACCACGGAGACAGCCAAAAGGAGTTAAAAGCAGCGACAGTTGCGGTAATCAACGCCAGATAAAGTGCTGATTGGATGAGGAATTTATTGCCAATACCCGTAGCATTCATCACCACAATCTCACTTTCGGCATAAAGGCGGCCAAAAGTCAGCAAAATGCCAATATAGATACTAAGTGGAAGCATCAAGAGCCCCATCGCTGGCATATTTAGACCCACGATCGATAATACAAGGCTTGCTGGAATATCACCATCAGAGGCGTCGGCTAAAACACTGATGAACTTTTGGCTGAGAAACACGAGAAAGAGAACAAAAAATATCGCAAATTGGCTCTTGATTGTCTCTCGGATCAAATATCTAACAATAATCACGCTCAAATTACCTATACAAAACTTGTTTTTTTGATTGAATCACTATAATTTCCCGTTGAACCTTTTATTTTTTAAATTTTTAGCTAAGTGTTAACGTTCTTCTTTAAGGTCAGTTCCATTATAGGATCCAACAAGTAAGAACCCATTATCCAACATTTAGTTCGATTTGTCTTCAGGATGTAGGAGTACGCATGGAGTTCAGTGTAAAAAGTGGCAGCCCAGAGAAACAGCGCAGCGCATGTATCGTTGTCGGTGTATTCGAACCGCGCCGCCTTTCTCCAGTAGCCGAGCAGTTAGATAAGATTAGCGATGGCTATATTAGTTCACTGCTTCGTCGCGGTGATCTAGAGGGTAAACCTGGCCAGATGCTACTACTGCATCAAGTACCTGGTGTACTTTCAGAACGTGTTCTGCTTGTAGGCTGCGGTAAAGAACGTGAGCTAGGCGAGCGTCAATATAAAGAAATTATCCAAAAAACCATCAGCACACTAAACGAAACGGGTTCTATGGAAGCAGTATGTTTCCTGACTGAACTGCACGTTAAAGGTCGTGATACTTACTGGAAAGTTCGCCAAGCAGTAGAAGCGACTAAAGATGGCCTTTACACTTTTGATCAATTCAAGAGTAATAAACCAGAGACTCGTCGTCCACTACGTAAACTGGTATTCAACGTACCAACTCGTCGTGAATTGAGCCTTGGTGAGAAAGCAATCTCTCACGGTCTTGCGATTGCTTCAGGTGTGAAAGCGTCTAAAGATCTAGGCAACATGCCACCTAACATCGCAAATCCTGCTTACCTTGCTTCTCAAGCTCGTCGCTTGGCCGATGATTACGAGACAGTGAAAACTAAGATCATTGGCGAAGAAGAGATGGAAAAGCTGGGTATGACTTCATACTTAGCGGTAGGCCGTGGTTCTAAGAACGAATCTATGATGTCTATCATGGAATACAAAGGCGCTGCTGACCCAAATGCAAAACCTATCGTTCTAGTCGGTAAAGGTCTTACTTTCGATTCAGGCGGTATCTCGCTTAAGCCAGGTGACGGCATGGATGAGATGAAGTACGACATGTGTGGTGCCGCATCTGTATTCGGCACAATGAAAGCACTGGCGAAACTTAACTTGCCAATCAACGTTGTAGGTATCCTTGCAGGCTGTGAAAACATGCCAGGTAGCAATGCTTACCGCCCAGGTGACATTCTAACAACCATGTCAGGCCAAACCGTTGAAGTATTAAATACTGATGCAGAAGGTCGTTTGGTTCTATGTGATGCCCTAACTTACGTTGAGCGCTTTGAACCAGATTGTGTTGTCGATGTTGCTACACTAACTGGCGCATGTGTTATCGCTCTAGGTCACCACATCAGTGGCGTTCTATCTAACCACAACCCACTGTCCCATGAACTTGTTAATGCTTCAGAGCAAGCAAGTGATCGCGCATGGCGTCTACCTATGGCAGACGAGTACCATGAGCAGCTGAACAGTCCGTTTGCTGATATGGCAAACATAGGTGGCCGCCCTGGCGGTACTATCACCGCAGGTTGCTTCCTGTCTAAATTCACTAAGAAGTACCACTGGGCTCACATCGACAGTGCAGGTACTGCGTGGAAGTCAGGTGCAGCGAAAGGCTCGACAGGTCGTCCTGTCTCAATGCTCGTCCAATTCTTATTGAACCGCAGCGGCCAAGAGACTGAAGAGCAATCTTCAAAATAATGAAAAGGGCCTACGGGCCCTTTTTTAATAAGCGCTATTTGTTAGACCCTGTTAACCAAGTAATATTGATATCCACGATTTTCAGTTCAAGTTTCGAGTGTTAAGTATGCAGACTGCCACGTTTTACATTGTGCCTTCAGACAGCCCGCAAGCCTGCGAAGATGGTTTTGCTTACTATGTGCTGTTTCTTGCTCAGCACTTTGCTAAACAAGGCGCTAAACTTTATCTCAACTGCAATGACAAAGAACATGCCGAACGTATCGCTGAGGTTTTCTGGCAGGTCGAACCCAATGAATTTATTGCACATAACTTAGTTGGCGAAGGCCCAAAGTATTCAACCAACATCGAAATTGGCTATCAAGGCGTAAAACATAATTGGAATCGCCAACTGGTAATAAATCTGGCCGATAATAATACAACCTTTGCGAACGCCTTTGCTCAGGTGATAGACTTCGTTCCTTGCGAAGAAAAAGCTAAGCAACTCGCTCGAGAAAGGTATAAAATTTACCGTCAGGCTGGATATCAGCTACAAACTATCGAGATTCAACATCCATAGTCAAACCTCATAGTTAAAGCTATCTTTGGATTTAGATTCAAGAAGCTTCACTTATGAAGTTTGACCACGATTAACCATTCACAGTATCCGTTATAAGAGCACTATGGAAAAGACATACAACCCAACATTAATCGAACAAGCTCTGTATAAGACTTGGGAAGAGAAAGGCTACTTTAAGCCACACGGTGACACATCAAAAGAAGCTTACAGCATCATGATCCCGCCACCGAACGTCACTGGTAGCCTACACATGGGTCACGCGTTCCAAGATACGATCATGGATACGCTTATCCGTGCTCAACGTATGAAAGGCAAAAATACTCTTTGGCAAGTGGGTACTGACCACGCTGGTATCGCCACTCAAATGGTTGTTGAGCGTAAGATCGCCGCTGAAGAAGGCAAAACAAAACACGACTACGGCCGTGAAGCTTTCATCGACAAGATCTGGGAATGGAAAGGCGAATCAGGTGGCACGATCACTCAACAACTTCGTCGTCTTGGTGCTTCTGTAGATTGGGAGCGTGAGCGATTCACTATGGATGACGGCCTATCGGCTGCGACTCAAGAAGTGTTTGTTCGTCTATACGAAGAAGACCTAATCTACCGTGGTAAACGTCTAGTAAACTGGGATCCTAAACTGCACACTGCTATTTCTGATCTTGAAGTTGAAAACAAAGACAAAAAAGGTTTTATGTGGCACGTCCGCTACCCACTAGCGAACGGTGTAAAAACGGCTGATGGCAAAGACTACATCGTCGTTGCGACTACACGTCCTGAAACTATGCTTGGTGATACAGGCGTTGCAGTTAACCCTGAAGATCCTCGCTACAAAGATCTTATCGGCAAAGAAATCCTGCTTCCTATCGTAAATCGTCTTATCCCTATCGTAGGTGATGAGCACGCTGACATGGATAAAGGTACGGGTTGTGTGAAAATCACGCCAGCTCATGACTTTAACGATTACGAAGTGGGCAAGCGCCATAGCCTACCAATGATCAACATCCTAACGTTCAACGGTGATATCCGTGACGCGGCAGAAATCTTCACAACGAACGGTGAAGAAAGCGATGTGTACTCAACAGATCTTCCAGTTAAATACCAAGGTATGGAGCGTTTTGCCGCTCGTCGTGCAACGGTTGCTGAATTTGAAGAGCTAGGCCTACTTGAAGAAATCAAAGATCACGACCTAACCGTTCCTTACGGTGACCGTGGTGGTGTGGTTATCGAACCAATGCTGACGGACCAATGGTACGTGCGCACAGCGCCTCTTGCTGCGCCTGCTGTTAAAGCCGTTGAAGATGGTGAGATCCAATTCGTACCTAAGCAGTACGAAAACATGTACTTCGCGTGGATGCGTGACGTGCAAGACTGGTGTATCTCTCGTCAACTTTGGTGGGGTCACCGTATCCCAGCATGGTACGACAACGATGGTAAAGTTTACGTAGGTCGCACTGAAGAAGAAGTTCGTGAAAAGAACAACCTTTCACCGGTAATTGTTCTTAAGCAAGACAACGACGTTCTTGATACATGGTTCTCTTCTGCACTTTGGACGTTCGGCACACAAGGCTGGCCTGAAGATACTGAAGCAATGAAAACATTCCACCCATCAGAAGTACTAGTATCTGGTTTTGATATTATCTTCTTCTGGGTTGCTCGTATGATCATGATGACCATGCACTTCGTGAAAGACGAAGACGGCAAGGCTCAAGTACCTTTCAAAACAGTTTACATGACGGGCCTTATCCGTGATGAAAACGGCGACAAGATGTCTAAATCGAAAGGTAACGTACTTGACCCTATCGATATGATTGACGGCATCAGCCTTGAAGAGCTAGTAGAAAAGCGTTGTGGCAACATGATGCAACCTAAACTGGCTGCTAAGATCGAAAAAGCAACACGTAAGACTTTCGAAGATGGTATCGAACCATACGGTACTGATGCACTGCGTTTCACTCTTGCTGCTATGGCTTCAACTGGCCGTGACATCAACTGGGACATGAAGCGTCTTGAAGGTTACCGTAACTTCTGTAACAAGCTATGGAACGCAAGCCGTTACGTACTGATGAACACAGAAGAGCACGATTGTGGCATGTCACTGTCTGTTAAAGACCGTGCAAACATGGAATTCTCTCTAGCAGACAAGTGGATTGAATCTCAGTTTGAAGTTGCAGCGAAAGAATTTAACGCTCATCTAGACAACTACCGTCTAGACATGGCAGCAAACACGCTTTACGAATTCATCTGGAACCAATTCTGTGACTGGTACCTAGAGCTAACGAAACCTGTTCTTTGGAAGGGTACTGAAGCTCAACAACAAGCGACTCGTTACACGCTTATCACGGTTCTAGAGAAGACTCTGCGTCTTGCTCACCCTGTTCTTCCTTACATCACTGAATCTATCTGGCAAAGCGTTAAGCCGCTAGTAGACGGCGTTGAAGGCGAGACCATCATGACTCAAGCGCTTCCTCAGTTTAATGAAGCTAACTTCAATGCTGAGATCGTTGACGACATCGAATGGGTTAAAACTTTCATCACAGCTATCCGTAACCTACGTGCGGAATACGACATTGCACCAAGCCAAGGCTTAGAAGTAATGATCAAAGTCGCTGATGAGAAAGATGCAGCTCGTATCGAAGCAAATAAGATCGTTCTTACTTCTCTAGCTAAGCTAGACGATATTAAAGTTCTAGCAGACGGCGAAGCGACTCCAGCTTGTGCAACTAAACTTGTTGGCAAATCTGAGCTGATGATCCCAATGGCGGGTCTTATCGACAAAGATGCTGAGCTTGCTCGTCTAGATAAAGAAGTAGCGAAGACTCACGGTGAGATTAAGCGTATCGAAGGTAAGCTAGGTAACGAAGGTTTTGTTGCTAAAGCACCAGAAGCGGTTATCGCGAAAGAGCGTGAAAAGCTTGAAGGCTACCAAGAAACTCTTGTTAAGCTAGAAGAGCAAAAAGCGACAATCGCTGCTCTTTAAAACTGAATGAACGAGGAGGTTTCGAACCTCCCGCTCTAGACAAAAAGGTTGGCCTTCATGGTCAGCCTTTTTTTGTGCCCTAAGTTCCAGTCCAATCAACCTCACTCCAGCTTATTGATAGCTTTCGCCTATCAAAACAATCTTAACTTCCCATTAGATTTAATGATAATAATTCTCAATAATAGTTCTATCGAAACAACACAACGACTGAGTAATTATCATGAAAAAGACACTAACCTTTGCTGCATTACATTTTACTATCGCATTTAGTGTCGCTTACGTACTAACTGGCGACATCTTAATTGGTAGCTTAATCGCTATGATTGAGCCTTCTGTGAATACCGTCGCCTTCTATTTTCATGAAAAGGCGTGGGCTCAAGTTCCAGCGCTTAAAGCTCGTCAGTGGATGACAAAGTTAAAAACAGCAAGCTTCGCTACTATCCACTTTAGTGTTGCCTTTACCGTTGTCTACTTATTGACTGGCGATGCCTTTGTTGGTGGTGTGATGGCAACGTTAGAACCTGCTTTGAACACCGTGGCTTACTACTTCCATGAGAAAGTTTGGTTACGAAAAGCGGAAAGCCAAGCAGCACAACCACTGTTTTGTTTGCACCAACATGCTTAATCACAATATATTGGGTCACTGATGAGTAACCCATTTTATAGGCAGAACATGGAACAGATTGCTAACATCACCATTCGCTCAATTGAATTAGAAGATAATCCAAGCATTGCTAACGTAATTCGCCAAGTCTCTTATGAAAACGGGCTAACTGAAGATAAAGGTTATGGTGTGGCTGATCCCACCTTAGAAGACATGTTCAGTGTATATAACAATGAAAGATCTCAATATTGGGTGATTGAACTTGATGGAAAGGTTGTTGGTGGTGGTGGATTTGCACCACTAGCAGGTATGCCAGAAGTCTGTGAACTGCAAAAGATGTACTTCTTGCCAGAAACCAGAGGCAAAGGCTTAGCGAAGAAGTTGGTTAATATGTCGATGGAGAAAGCTAAGGAACTGGGTTATCAACATATGTATCTAGAAACGACCGAATGCCTTAATGCAGCCGTTAAACTTTACGAAAAATTGGGCTTTGAACACCTTGATTCAGCTTGGGGAGAAACAGGCCATGACGCTTGTGAGGTTGTCATGGCCAAAACGCTATAATGTGTTTTTGAAATAGGGTTAGCAGTTCATTAGATGACAAGCGAGTGAGCAAATTGATTCATTACGTAACGGGCTAATTGAATAACCGCTAGTTACGCAAAAAGTTACTCACGCAAGAGGCTGGATTCAAGGCTACGAAAGAACTCTCTTTTTGCCCATCGAGTTCCACTTCTAATTGATATAAATGCTTAGGGTTGGGCTTCTCAAGGTTAAATACCATTGGAGCCTCAACCTGAAACACAACACCCGTATGTTCTGCTCGCACATCAATCGGCATCACGAGAGTCATACCATTAAATTTGATTGATGCCGATATTAACCCCGGCTTTAGCGTTTGATAGATAACATCTACTTTAAACTCACAGCCACCACCGTGATGCCAGATTTGCTCGGTGACAACTTGCTCAAGCTTGACGTTACGAACGAACTGCAGATATGGAGCTTGCCAGATTCCGATACGAGAATCTGATTTAGCGACGACCTGTAAAGGGATAGAGTCATCCATATCCTCTTCAAGCAACAGGCTCTCCTCTTCTTCAAGGAAAAGGATCTCAAAACGATTTCGACCAGGCTGCATATAAGGACGAATGTCCTTGCGATATTCGGCTTCGCTGCCATCACAGTCAAACACGGCAACGCCATTGAGTCGCACTTCTGCAAAGTAGTCAACGCCTGCGACGACTAGCTCAACAAATGGGCATGCCAACATGGCATCATCCACTTCGATGTCATGCATCAGGTGCCATTCTTGCTCTGCGATTTCCTCTTCACTCAAGCTATTAGGGAGCTTTGAGCTTAATGGAGCAGGAAAGGTAATGTCATCTTGTGGGATAGAGAGATCCGTCAGTGGCGAAATTTGCCAAAGACCATCGAGAGGTAGCCGCATGCCATTCCTTGAGCTAGATCAATTTTGACCGCATTATAATGAATGAATGCATATAAAGACATTTATTTTTCTGAGGACAAAAAAATGCCAGCTCAAGGCTGGCATTTTTTAAAACTGGGAGAGATTACTCTTCGTCTTCATCATCTTCGTCAGGGTAGATAGCATCCTCACCTTCGTAGTAAGTGCCCCAACCGTCGTAGATAATGTCAAACTTCTCTGCAAGATTTACAAGCTTTTCAACTTGCTCATCAATCGCTTCTGCGTTCAGAGTACACTGCATCGTTGCATCACAACAAAGTAACTTGTTGCCATCTTCGTCTTCTGTCTCTTCAGCTTCAAGCACTTCAAAGCCCATTTTGAATGCTTCAACAACGGCTTTCTCAAGTACTGCGAAATCTTCAGCGAATAGGTGATGCTCGATATCGTATAGAGCTTCAGGATCGCTACCATCTTCGATTAGTGCTTCAATGATATCGCGAGTCTCGCCTTTTTGAAATTCAATTAATTCCGCTACTGATAGATATTCATCTTCGTGAGACATGTGTCTGCTCCAGAGTGTTGACTATGAAAAGATCAAATTTGATTGCCACGAAATATGGCACGGATCGTCTAGAAAAGCCACCTAGATCAGGTGTAGAAGAGCAAGTTTATCGCTAGATAACAGAAGGGATATCAATTAAAAAGTGAAATCAAAATCACAGAAACAAATTTTCAACATATTATTAACTATCGTGTGTTTTAGCATTTCATTTTTATTGTTACTTTTAGCCTTACTCCTTCAAAATTGAGTGGTTAGTCATATCAGATGCATACTGCCGAACACTTCATCGATGCATAAAACCTCACTTATAAGTAAGTAACTGCATAAATTTTGAATGAAAAATCACGTTCACCAAGCAAAGTGGATTATCAAATCACTGAAATTAGAGCATAGATCCGCAAAAAGTTTGTTCCAGAACTCAGCCTTTCAGTTGGATTTTAATATTAACAATCACAAACAACTCAGCATTTAAAACCAAAAATATCAAAATAACATAACCTTTACACAAGTTTCAAAACTTGCATATTACGAACAAGCTTGTCATAAATAGACGCTGGATTAATAGTAAGGATGCAAAATGAGTAAGCTGTACGTTGGCTCCGAAGTCGGTCAATTAAGACGAGTTCTCCTAAATAGGCCTGAAAGGGCACTCACCCACCTCACCCCTTCTAACTGTCATGAGCTACTCTTTGATGATGTACTTGCAGTAGAAGCAGCAGGTGAAGAACACGATGCCTTTGCGACAACACTTCGTAACCAAGACGTTGAAGTGTTATTACTGCATGATCTACTGGTTGAGACACTCGCTGTAGCACAAGCTCGTGAGTGGCTGCTTAATACTCAAATCTCTGATTTCCGTTACGGCCCTACATTCGCACGTGATTTAAGAGAGTACCTTGCTCAAATGGACAATGAGCACTTGGCGACGATCCTACTTGGTGGTTTAGCCTACTCTGAGCTTCCTATTAAATCTTCTTCAATGCTACCGAAGATGCACCGCCCACTTGATTTCGTTATTGAGCCGCTACCTAACCATCTATTTACCCGCGATACTTCTTGCTGGGTTTATGGCGGTGTCTCTCTTAACCCGATGATGATGCCTGCTCGTCAACGAGAAACGAATCACTTGCGAGCAATATATCGCTGGCACCCTGTATTCGCGGGGCAAGATTTCATAAAGTACTTCGGTGATGAAGATCTTCATTACGACAACGCCAATATTGAAGGTGGTGATGTACTGGTAATCGGTAAAGGCGCTGTTCTTATCGGTATTTCAGAGCGTACCAAGCCACAAGGTGTCGAAAACCTAGCTGCGAGTTTATTCAAGTCAGGTCAAGCTAAAGAAGTGATTGCGATTGATTTACCGAAGCACCGCTCTTGTATGCACCTTGATACGGTAATGACACACATGGATATCGACACATTCTCAGTCTATCCAGAGATCGTTCGTAAAGACCTAGATACTTGGCGCTTAACGCCAAAAGAAAATGGCGAAATGCGAGTAGAGAAAGCTGAAAACTACCTAACAGCGATTGAAGGCGCACTGGATCTCGATCAACTGAAGATCATCACAACCGGTGGTGATAACTACGAAGCTGAACGTGAGCAGTGGAATGACGCTAACAACGTACTGACGGTGAAACCGGGTACGGTTATCGGCTATGAGCGTAATGTTTACACCAATGAAAAATACGACAAAGCAGGTATCGAAGTTCTGACGATTCCGGGCAATGAGCTAGGTCGTGGCCGAGGTGGCGCTCGCTGTATGAGTTGTCCTATCGAAAGAGACGGTATCTAAGCCACAAAACTCAATAAAGCGAACACACTAACTTATCTAGGCCAGTACCATTGTACTGGCCTTTTTTATCAAATTAATAAAATAAATATTCACAAATATAGCATTTTTATGTTTAACTGAGTTCTTCATTGATCCTATATACGCAAGGAGCGAGAGATGGCCTTTAATCTTCGCAATCGTAACTTTCTAAAACTTCTCGACTTTACTCCTAAAGAGATTCAGTTTTTACTCGACCTGTCTGCCGACCTTAAAAAAGCTAAGTATGCAGGTACAGAGCAGAAAAAGCTTAACGGTAAAAACATCGCTTTGATCTTTGAAAAAGCATCCACTCGAACTCGATGTGCTTTTGAGGTAGCTGCTTTTGATCAAGGCGCTCAAGTCTCTTATTTAGGCCCTTCTGGTTCTCAGATTGGTCAGAAAGAATCAATGAAAGATACGGCGCGTGTATTAGGTCGCATGTACGATGGCATTGAATACCGAGGGTTTGGCCAAAGCATTGTCGAAGACCTAGGCGCTTATGCTGGTGTACCGGTTTGGAATGGCTTAACCGATGAGTTCCACCCTACTCAGATCTTGGCTGATTTCCTCACTATGCTTGAGCATGGTCGTGGTAAACATCTGCACCAAATCAGCTTTGCTTACCTTGGTGATGCACGTAATAACATGGGTAACTCTCTGTTAGTGGGTGCCGCGAAAATGGGCATGGATATTCGCCTTGTCGCGCCAAAAGCATTTTGGCCAGAAGAGCACCTTGTCGAAGAGTGCCAAGCTATCGCGCAAAGTACAGGTGCAAAAATCACGCTGACAGAAGACGTTGCCGAAGGTGTGAAAGGCTGTGATTTCCTTTATACCGATGTTTGGGTTTCTATGGGTGAAGCGCCAGAAGCTTGGGACGAACGTGTTGCTGTAATGACACCTTACCAAGTGAATATGGATGTCATAAAGCTCACAGGTAACCCACAAGTGAAGTTCATGCATTGCCTGCCAGCTTTCCACAACAATGAAACCGTGATCGGCCAGCAAGTCGCAGACAAATATGGAATGAACGGTTTGGAAGTAACAGACGAAGTATTTGAGTCCGACTACTCGATTGTGTTTGATGAAGCAGAGAATCGCATGCATACCATCAAAGCGGTAATGGTCGCGACACTTGGCCAATAGAGAATAATGAAAGTAAACAAAAGCTTGATGTAATCGCTTGCGCTCACAAATTGAAAGCGTATAATTCTCGGCAATTTGTCTGAGAGTAGTGAAAATGACGCCAAGCAATGTTGTGATAAAACATAATGATATTGTGAAAACACATAATAAAATTGTGAAAACACCAAATATTGCTCGCAAGCTAGCATGCTTGCCAGGCCGTCTATTCTGCTTTTCAGCACTTTTTTAAAGCCTCCCATTATGGGGGGCTTTTTTATGGCCAATACATTATTGTGGGGAAGAAGATCATGGCGAATTCGCTCTATCAAAAGCACATCATCTCAATTCCAGAGCTTTCTCGTGAAGAGCTAGAATTAATTGTTCAAACGGCAGGTCAGCTAAAGGCTGAACCAAACCCAGAACTCATCAAGAACAAAGTTGTTGCCAGCTGCTTCTTCGAACCTTCAACGCGAACTCGTCTCTCTTTTGAAACGGCTATTCAACGCATAGGTGGTGATGTGATTGGTTTCGACAGTGGTGGTAACACGTCACTAGCGAAGAAAGGCGAAACGCTAGCAGACTCGGTACAGGTTATCTCTTCATACGTTGATGCTTACGTAATGCGTCATCCTCAAGAAGGTGCTGCGCGTCTGGCTTCTGAGTTTTCTAACGGTGTACCGGTTATTAACGCAGGTGACGGCGCAAACCAACACCCAACACAAACGCTATTAGACCTGTTCTCTATCGCCGAAACTCAAGGTCGCCTAGACAAACTCAACGTTGCATTCGTTGGTGACCTTAAGTACGGCCGTACGGTTCACTCGTTGACTCAAGCGCTAGCGAAGTTCGATAACATCTGTTTCTACTTCGTAGCACCTGAAGCACTGGCGATGCCAGACTACATTTGCGAAGAACTTGATGAAGCGGGTATCAAGTATCAACTGCTGACAGACATGGAAGATGTGATTCCAGAGTTGGATGTTCTGTACATGACTCGAGTTCAAAAAGAACGTTTTGATGAATCGGAATACGCGCACATCAAATCAGCGTACATCCTGACGGCTCCGATGCTGGAAAATGCACGTGATAACCTAAAGGTTCTTCACCCTCTTCCTCGTGTTGATGAAATTACTGTCGATGTCGATAAAACACCTTACGCTTACTACTTCCAGCAAGCAGAGAACGGTGTTTACGCACGTGAAGCACTGCTAGCCCTTGTTCTTAACGAAACGCTGTAGAGGAGAGATATCATGTCTAAAGAGACTCAATTAAAAGTTGAAGCAATCAAGAACGGAACGGTTATCGACCATATCCCAGCCAACATCGGGATCAAGGTACTCAAACTGTTCGACATGCATAACTCAAATCAGCGAGTAACGATTGGCCTAAACCTGCCATCTTCTGCTCTAGGCGGCAAAGACTTACTCAAGATAGAGAATGTTTTTATCACTGAAGAACAGGCGAGCAAGTTAGCACTTTACGCACCTCACGCAACGGTAAACCAAATCGAAGGTTACGAAGTGGTTAAGAAGCTACCACTAGAACTTCCTGAGCAAATCAATGATGTGTTTGAGTGTCCAAACACCAACTGTATTACTCACAATGAGCCCGTAGAAAGCAGCTTTAAGATCTTTGAAAAGAAAGAAGATATTCGATTGAAGTGTAAGTACTGCGAAAAAGTATTCTCTCGTGAGATCGTGACAGAAAGATAACGTCATACGGCAACGCCGATCGAACGCAAAAACTATTCAATACCTCGCCTGTACGGGGTATTTTGCTCTTTACCTATCCTGAGTTTGAAGGCACACTAAAAATTGCTTTTTATCCAATAACTGACGGAATAACCAATGACTAAAGTACTTCACACAGAATCTGCTCCAGCTGCAATCGGCCCATACGTACAAGGTGTTGACCTTGGCAATATGGTTCTGACTTCTGGTCAAATCCCAGTAAACCCAGCAACTGGTGAAGTATCTGCTGATATCGCAGAGCAAGCTCGCCAATCTCTAGACAACGTTCAAGCGGTTGTTGAAGCTTCTGGCCTGACTGTAAAAGACATCGTAAAACTAACGGTATTCGTTAAAGACCTAAACGACTTCGGCACAGTAAACGAAGTTTACGGTAAGTTCTTTGATGAGCACGGTGTTGCAAACTACCCTGCACGTTCATGTGTTGAAGTAGCGCGTCTGCCAAAAGATGTAGGTATCGAGATCGAAGCTATTGCGGTTCGCAAATAGGTTTTAATATCTAGAATAAACGGTTTCTAGTAAACAAGTTGGCATAATACTGAGCGTTTATCAGATACAAAAAAGGTTGCCCAATTGGCAACCTTTTTTCTTGTTCATCGTTTCGCTTAGATGATTACTTCTTATTAAGCTCAACCACTTCTTTGTCTAACTCTTCAAGCTTCGCAGCCATCTGCTCACGAGCTAGGTTAGCCAGTTGACGAACATTAGACTTATCGTAATCTTCAGTGCTGATTGGTGGCAGCATTTCAACAATCACATGACCATTGTTCCAACGGTTCAGCTTCACGCCACCTGTTGAGCTACACACGATAGGGATAATAGGTAAGCCAGCGCCAATCGCAGCATGGAAAGCACCCGTTTTGAATGGCAACAAACCACGACCACGAGAACGAGTCCCCTCAGGGAACATCCATACTGAAACATCACTCTCTTTAAGGCTAGTAACCACTTGATCGATCGTACCTACCGCTTTGCTGCGGTTAGCCCGGTCGATTAGGATATTACCCGTCAACCAGTACAGCTGACCAAAAAGAGGCATCCACGCTAGGCTCTTCTTACCAACAGTCACAACCTTAGGTGTTACCGCAGATGAAATCGTGAATAGATCCCAGCTATTTTGGTGGTTTGCAACGTAAACATGTTGGCCACGAGAGTAAGCATCTTCCGGGATACGAAGCTCTAACTTCATACCAAAGATTTTCGACATGCGACCGAAATAACGACCAAAGGTAAATACGTGTTTCGGGTTGCGTGGGCTGAGTAAACAGTAACCACACCCAAATACAAACATAAGAATCGCAAATATCGCCACTGCGAAAATACGTAATATTGCTATCATTTTGTTCCTCACAACCACCAAGTTGATTCATCTATTTGCACAAAATAGGCAATAGATTCACTGGCGGTAAATACAACTATAAAAAAGCCGAAACCAAGGTTCCGACTTTTCTGTTTTCATCTTACTGATTCATGAACTCACTAACCTAAGTTAGTTCGACTCGCTAAACCGTGTAATGTTTGCGCCTAAGGCTGACAATTTATCTTCAATCTTATCGTAGCCACGATCGATGTGATAAATACGGTCAACGATGGTTTCACCTTGAGCGATACAACCAGCAATAACAAGGCTCGCAGATGCGCGAAGGTCCGTTGCCATTACTTGAGCGCCGCTCAATTTTTTGGTTTCACCACAAATAGCAGTGTTGCCTTCTATTTCCGCTTTTGCTCCCATTCGCTGTAGTTCAGGAATGTGCATAAAGCGGTTTTCAAAGATAGTCTCAGTGATTACACCACTGCCCTTCGCCATCATGTTAAGCAGGGTAAACTGTGCTTGCATGTCGGTTGGGAAGCCTGGGTGAGGTGCCGTTACGATTTTCACCGCTTTCAACTCACGATCAGTCATATCAAGGCTGATCCAACCTTCGCCCGTTTCAACCTTCGCTCCCGCTTCTTCAAGCTTCGCTAAGGCAGCTTCAAGAAGATGAGCGTTGGTGTTGCGACAAACCACTTTACCGCCAGAAACCGCAGCAGCAACCAGGAAGGTACCCGTTTCAATACGGTCTGCAACCACAGAGTGTTGGCCACCACCAAGACGCTCAACGCCTTCGATAGTAATCGTATCTGTACCTGCACCAGAAATTTTAGCACCTAGTTTGTTTAGGAAATCAGCCGTATCAACAATCTCAGGCTCACGCGCTGAATTATCTAACACAGTTGTACCTTCCGCTAGCGTTGCTGCACACATGATAGTAATGGTGGCACCCACACTTACTTTATCCATCACGATGTGCGCGCCTTTCAAACGGCCGTCAACACTTGCTTTTACATAACCATCTTCCAACTTAATAGTCGCACCTAGTTGCTCTAGGCCATGGATATGTAAATCAACAGGTCGAGCACCAATTGCACAACCGCCCGGAAGTGACACTTGGCCTTCACCAAAACGAGCGACTAAAGGACCTAAAGCCCAAATAGAAGCACGCATTGTTTTTACTAAATCGTAAGGTGCACAAAATTCATTAATTTCGCTGCCATCAACATGAACACTACCATTGCGTGATACTTTTGCGCCTAAACGCTTAAGCAATTCCATCGTAGTATCGATGTCACGTAGGTGAGGAACATTACTCACTTCAACCGGCTCTTCAGCTAGAATTGAAGCAAATAGGATTGGTAGGGCTGCATTTTTTGCGCCTGAGATCGTCACTTCACCGCTTAGCGGCTTATCCGATCCAATAACTCGAAACTTTTCCATCATAAACCTTAAAGTGACATCAGTTTCTTATCACGTTCCCACTCTTCCGGCGTGAAAGCCTTAATAGAAAGAGCATGGATATCATTGCGTTGAATGTATTCCATTAGTGGGCCGTAGATTAGTTGCTGCTTCTTAACTCGATTCATGCCGTCAAAACATGGATCAACCGCAACAACTTCGTAATGACTGCCTTCACCCTTCACGATAATTTCCTGAAGGTTCAGAGCCTCTGCTAATAATTCTTGTACTTTTGTGCTGTCCACAAATAGCTCCTGCCTAATTTTTTATGTGTTCTGCCATCATTGGCTGGATATTGCTCAATTGGAACAACGTTCGTAATTGTTCTGGCACGAAACTGAGCATTATATGACAGTTTTGATTTTTTGCATGCTCTAATAAGTGAATTAGCATCACCATTCCTGCTGAATCGACTCGATTTATATGGCTAAGGTCAATTTCAACGCTCGATTCCGTCGTTTGCCACTTTTCCAATATACGCCAGATTGCAGGTACACTATCTCGAGCTATATCACCAAGAAGTTGATATTCTTTAGAGCTTAGCGCTTGCCATTGAGAATGGCTCATTATTTATTACTCTCAAAACGAATCGGTTGAGAAGCCAGTTTCTCGAGTTCGTCAGCTACTTGTAAGATGCCTTCTTGACGAATCTTAGTGTTCCACTCAGACTTCTTGCTTGATAGCAGGCTTATACCTTCGGCAACCATATCAAATGCCTTCCACTCACCTGACTTCTTATCTTTGCGCAGTTTAAACTCAAGGTTAATGTTTGGTCGAGGCGTATCAATGATATCAACCTTAATACTGGTAATACGGCTATCTGTTTTAATTGTTGGTTCTGGACCAAATTTAATCGTCTGATCTGTATATTGAGTTAACACTTGAGCATAAGAAGAAACGAGATATTTACGAAATGCATCAATAAATACGCGCACGTCTCCTCTATCAGCACCTTTCAAGTTCGGCCCTAGCAACTTCAGCGCCGCATATTGAGCATTCACATAAGGCATCAACTCTTCTTCCACGATGACCTTCAGTAACTCTGGATCTTGTTGGATATTCTCTTGCTCGTTCTTCAAACGGGCGAAAGCCTCTTCTGCAACTTGAGTCATCATCTGATAAGGCTGAGTTCGGTCAATCGGTTTTGCCGAAAAAGCTGGAGTCGACATCAGCAAAGCGACAGCTGTCAGAAGCAGTCTTTTCAATAAGTAATTAGTCTTCAATAAATTATTCGTCTTTAACATGAGCCTACTCCTTAGCTTCGCTATTATCAGAACCACCGACGCTATACAGCACTTGGCCAATCAAATCTTCTAATACTAATGCCGACTTGGTGTCTTCGATAGAATCACCATCAACCAACATCTCTTCATCTTCAAAGATGAAGCCTGGAACTAAGCTGATGTACTGCTCACCGATCAAGCCCGACGTTAAGATTTGAGCACTAGAGGTATCAGGAAATTGTGAGTACTTCGCATCAATAGACAGTTCAACCACAGGAAGGTAGCTCTCAGTATCAAGTTCAATACTTTGAACTCGACCAACAACGACGCCCCCCACCTTTACTGGTGAGCGAACCTTTAGGCTGCCAATATTGTCAAAGGTCGCTTTTAGGTTATAAGTATGGTTTGAACCTATACCTTTTACGTCAGCGACTTGAAAGATCATGATTAAGATTGCGCAAATTCCGGCAATAACAAAGGTGCCGACCCATAATTCTAATTTTCGAGTTTGTTGCATGATTAATTCCCAAACATCAATGCGGTAAGAACAAAATCTAGCCCTAATACCGCTAGAGAAGAGTGTACTACTGTGCGTGTGGTTGCCTGACTAATACCTTCGGATGTCGGTACTGCATCATAACCATTAAAAAGTGCGATCCAAGTTACGGTGATAGCGAAGACCATGCATTTGATCATGCTGTTACCAATATCACGGCCAAGCTCAACGGAAGACTGCATCGCAGACCAGAAACTGCCGTGGTCAATACCTTTCCAATCCACACCAACTAACTGAGCACCCCAAATCCCGACCGCCATAAAGATCATAGCGAGCAGTGGCATAGAAATAAGGCCGGCCCAGAGACGTGGCGCAATAATGCGTTTTAGAGGATCAACCGCCATCATCTCAAGGCTAGAGATCTGTTCCGTTGCTTTCATTAAGCCGATCTCAGCCGTTAATGCTGAACCCGCACGGCCAGCAAACAGAAGTGCTGTCACCACAGGGCCCAATTCCCGTAACAACGAGAGCGCGACCATTTGCCCAAGGTTACCCTCTGCGCCATAGTCGATTAATACGACATAGCCCTGCAGACTGAGTACCATGCCAATAAACAAGCCTGAAACTAAAATGATAGCCAATGACTGAACGCCAACGCTATAAAATTGTTTAACTAATAGAGGGAAGTTTTTTAGTTTCGGGATGCCAAACAAAGCCCCAAATAGCATTAGGCTTGCTCGACCAAATGACTCACAGATCGCAAGTGCGCGCTTACCGACACCCGCAATAGTTTTAGCAATCATATTCAAACAAATCCTTTTCTAAGCTATTTGCAGGAAACCTAAATGGCACAGGGCCATCCGATTCACCTTGCAAAAATTGCTGCACTCTTGGGTCGCTGTTGTTGTACAACTCATCAGGAGAACCTGCAGCAATAATTTTCCCATCAGCCATCAAATAAACCCAATCAGCAATGCTCATCACCTCAGGGACATCATGAGAAACGACAATCGAGGTTAAACCCAAGGCTTGATTGAGGTTACGAATCAACTCAACCAAAACACCCATGGTGATTGGGTCTTGGCCAACAAAAGGCTCATCATACATAATAAGTTCTGGGTCCAATGCGATCGCACGGGCCAACGCCGATCGTCTCGCCATACCACCAGACAACTCACTCGGCATTAATTGCTCCGCGCCTCGCAACCCTACCGCCTCAAGCTTAAGCAATACAATGGTACGAATGAATTTTTCGTTAAGTTCAGTGTGCTCTCGCAAAGGAAACGCCACATTATCAAAGACATTCAGATCCGTGAAAAGTGCCCCCGATTGGAAAAGCATGCTCATTTTCTTGCGTGCTTGATATAGCTTTCGACGTGGCAATGCAGGGATGTTGTCGCCATCAAACCAAATTTCACCTTCATCTGGTGGTAATTGTCCACCGATCAGACGTAATAAGGTTGTTTTACCGATCCCTGACGGCCCCATGATCGCGGTTATTTTTCCTTGAGGAACCTCTAAACTGATGTCATCAAAGATAATTCGCTCACCGCGTGAGAAGCTGAGATTCTTAACTTTCACAAGCTCAGTGTTCAACATACTTTTGTTGTTTCCTTGCTTTAAAAACGCCAATTATGGCTGCAATAATAATGAGTCTACTTTAGAATTAAAAGCGCTGTTCAATTAATTATTAAAAACAGAAAACAAAGGCAGGGATTTGAAAGCATTGAGAAATTCATTCCTCATCAACATTTCTTTACCACTAACTAGCAATTAATTTGTCGAGTGACTTCCCTTTTATCTAGCAACAAGTCAAAATTAGCGGTTAATTCTCCGTTTTTTATTAATTTTTAGGAATCATCATGCTTGAAGCGATTGCGTTTCTTATTATCGGTCTAGGTTTTTTGGTGTGGAGTGCAGATAAGCTGGTATACGGTGCCGCAGCTCTTGCTCGCAACTTCGGTATTTCACCACTAGTTATCGGTATGACAATCTTAGCAATGGGATCTTCAGCCCCTGAAATGATGGTTTCTGCGACAGCAGCCCTTGATGGTAAAACAGATACGGCGGTAGGTAACGTATTAGGCTCAAACATCGCTAACATCGCGCTGATTTTAGGTATTACAGCCCTTATCAAGCCATTATCGATTAGCTCTGGTGTGATTCGTCGTGAACTACCTTTAATGATAGGTGTCACTCTATTAGCGGGCGCACTGCTTTGGGATAATCACTTAGGTTTCTATGAAGGTGTGTTGTTGTTTGTTCTTTTTGCCGCTTTCTTATTTGCGATGCTGCAAATCAGCCGTAGTGAGAAAAAGAACGGTGATGCCTTTCTTGACGAACAAGAATCTGAAGTTCCTGAAGGCGTGAGCAACCCCAAAGCCGCAATGTGGGTGGTGGTTGGCCTGATTATTCTACCTCTAGCGGCCAACATGTTGGTTGATAACGCGGTTGTAATCGCGAAGTTCTTTGGTATGAGCGACCTTGTGATTGGTTTAACCATTATTGCCGTTGGCACAAGTTTACCTGAACTTGCAGCATCACTAGCTGGTGTTATGAAAGGTGAAGATGATATGGCTGTGGGTAATATCATTGGCTCAAACGTATTCAACATCCTTGCCGTGATGGGTATCCCAGGCATCCTAAACCCTTCAATCTTGAGCGAGTTTGCAATGGGTCGTGACTTCTGGGTAATGCTAGGCGTATCACTACTTCTTGTTATCATGGCACTAGGAAAATCTCGTAGCGTGAATCGTATCGAAGGCGGCGTGTTAATCGTGACGTTTGTGGCATATCAAAGTTACCTACTAATGAACATGTCAGCTTAATTGTTGATTTAACTTCCCGTACTTGGAGTATTTGATGTCTCAGCCATTTGATTATTGCAGCGTTGCAAAACAAGTTTTGGAAACTGAAGTTGCAGGTCTCACGCAATTAGACCAATATTTTAATGATGATTTTAGCAAAGCTTGCGACCTAATCCTGAACAACAAAGGCAAAGTCGTAGTAATGGGCATGGGCAAATCAGGCCACATTGGTAACAAAATAGCAGCTACACTGGCAAGTACTGGTACATCGGCTTTCTTTGTACACCCAGGTGAAGCGGCGCATGGTGATTTAGGCATGATCGAACCTGGCGATATTGTGATAGCAATATCCAACTCAGGTGAATCAGGAGAAATCCTCAGCCTATTCCCAGTATTAAAGCGTTTAAACATTAAGATTATCAGCATGACTGGCAAGCCAGCATCAAACATGGCGACTTTATCTGATATTCATTTACAGATTTCAGTACCCGAAGAAGCGTGTCCCCTTGGTTTAGCACCAACAACCAGTACTACCGCTACCTTGGTTATGGGTGATGCATTAGCCGTTGCACTTTTACAGGCAAGAGGTTTTACCGCTCAAGATTTTGCACTGTCTCATCCTGGTGGTGCTTTAGGCCGTCAACTGCTGTTGAAACTAGACGACATCATGCACACCGGCGATGCACTCCCAACTGTTGCTCCGGATGCACTAGTTCGAGATGCCCTGTTAGAGATATCTCAAAAAGGCTTGGGCATGACGGCAATCGTCGGTGAAGATGGCCAAATGAAGGGCATTTTTACCGATGGTGATTTACGCCGTATCTTAGATAAACGTATTGATATTCATAACACGCAGATCGGCGATGTGATGACACTGAACCCAACGGTAGCAGAACCAAATATGCTCGCAGTTGAGGGCTTAAATTTGATGCAAGCTAAGAGCATCAATGGCCTGATGTTGTGTGATAATGGCAAATTAGTAGGCGCTTTAAATATGCATGACTTACTGAAAGCAGGAGTAATGTAATGTCACAAACAGTCGAAACTCTATACGGCACGGTAGATTCAGAAGTGTTTGCCGTAGCAAAAGAGATCAAATTGCTTATTTGCGATGTCGATGGCGTGTTCTCAGATGGTCGCATCTACATGGGTAACAATGGTGAAGAGTTAAAAACTTTCCATACGCGCGACGGTTACGGCATTAAATCGTTGATGAACGCAGGCGTTGAAATCGCGATCATCACTGGCCGTAAATCTAAAATTGTTGAAAATCGAATGACCGCTCTCGGTATTAAGCTAATTTATCAAGGTCAGGATGATAAAGTTAAAGCCTACCAAGATATTTGCGATAAACTTTCAGTTAATCCTGAAAACACAGGTTATATCGGAGACGATTTAATCGACTGGCCTGTAATGGAAAAGGTTGGCTTGAAGGTATGTGTGGCAGACGGTCACCCATTGCTTGCACAAAGAGCCAACTACGTAACAACCATTAACGGCGGTTACGGTGCAGTACGTGAAGTCTGCGACCTTATTTTACAAGCAAGAAACGAACTCGACGTGCACAAAGGTTTAAGCATATGAGTTTTAATCGTATTATCTACTTAATACTCATCTTTATTGCCTCTTGGTCGGCCTATTACTTGTACGACAAAGAGCAAACTTCGACGATACAAGTAGATCCAAACTTGGAACTGCCTGCGTTTAGTGGCAAGAATCTTGATAACATTAGCTATGGCGAGAGCGGTATTCGTAGCTACCGAGTTGAATCAACTCATCTAGAGCACTACTCGGTCGTTGGCGATACGCACTTTCAAGACCCTATTCTTTCAGTATTCCGTGAAGGGCATACGATAGAATGGCGAGTGACCGCTGATCGCGCAATTATGGATGAAAATCAAGTCATCACTTTTTATGACAATGTTGTGGCGAAAAACCTGTTGCCAGATGCTAGCTTCGATACAATGACCACAGATAAAATGGTTGTTGAACTGACTAGCCGAGATTTTTATTCAGACACTCCGGTCCATATGATCGGTACATTTTTTGAAAATGAGGGGCAAGCAATGAAAGGGAACTTCGGTACCAACAATGCGACTCTCTTTAATTCTGTTCAGGGTAGATATGAAACTCTCACACCTTAGTTTATTGGCTTTGACCCTTGCGGCGTCTAATGTCTATGCTCTATCTTCGGATAGCGAGCAGCCTGTCTATATTGATTCAGACAGTCAGCAATTGGATATGAAAAGCAATCAAGTTACCTTTCTTGGTGATGTAAACCTTAAGCAAGGTAGCATCAATATCAATGCCGATAAGGTCATTGTTACACGTAATGCCGTCAACGGTGAAATTGAAGAAATACAAGGTTTCGGAAAGCCCGCAACCTTTTCTCAACTTACTGACGATGGGAAAACACTCTATGGTGAAGCTGACGATTTACATTACCAGCTGATTGCCGATAGATTGATCATGACTAAGAACGCGATGCTATCTCAAGATGGCAGTATCATTCGTGGCTCTAAGATTACCTATCAGATCACCTCTCAAAAATTGGTTGCCGATAGTGATAGCAGTGAGCGAGTATCAACGGTTTTACAACCAGCGGAAGTGAATAAGTAATCATGGCAGTCCTTACAGCAAAGAACCTAGCGAAGACCTACGGAAAACGTAAAGTTGTAACAGACGTAAGCTTGCAAGTAGAGTCAGGTCAGATCGTCGGGCTACTTGGCCCAAACGGTGCAGGTAAAACCACCTCTTTCTATATGATAGTGGGTCTGGTTGCGCGTGATGAAGGTACTATCAGCATTGACGACCGAGACATCAGTATCTTACCAATGCACAGTCGTTCTCGTCTTGGTATCGGTTACCTTCCTCAAGAAGCATCCATTTTTCGTAAATTGTCAGTTGAAGACAACATCATGGCTGTTTTGCAAACGCGCGATGAGATGACTAACGCACAACGTCAAGATAAGCTGGAAGATCTTCTCGAAGAGTTCCACATCCAACATATTCGAGCGAGTAATGGTATGGCTTTGTCAGGTGGTGAGCGTCGCCGTGTTGAGATTGCTCGCGCACTAGCAGCAAACCCTCAATTCATTCTCCTGGACGAACCTTTTGCAGGTGTTGACCCTATATCGGTTATCGATATCAAAAAAATCATTGTTCACTTACGCGATCGCGGCTTAGGCGTTTTGATTACCGACCACAACGTTCGTGAAACATTAGACGTGTGTGAAAAAGCTTACATCGTAAGTCAAGGGCATCTAATAGCTGAGGGAACTCCTGAAGATGTTCTCAATAACGAACAAGTTAAACAAGTTTATCTAGGCGAACAATTCCGTCTATGATTAGATAGAGAGTATCGAGAGTTCTTAGAATAATAACTAGGTAAGTAACACTGAATGAAACCCTCATTACAACTTAAGCTAGGCCAACAGTTAGCAATGACTCCTCAATTGCAACAAGCGATTCGTTTGTTGCAATTGTCTACTTTGGATTTGCAACAAGAGATTCAAGAAGCACTTGAATCGAACCCACTACTCGATGTCGAAGATGGCAATGAAGACACGCCAACATCGGAAGAAAAACCTAGCAGTGACGAGAAAGAAACAGTTGAAACAGTAGAACAAGACTTACCTGATAGCTCCGATTTGATCGAAAAATCAGAGATCGGCAACGAACTAGAAATCGATACAACTTGGGAAGACGTTTACAGCGCAAACACAGGTAACACAGGCATTGCGATTGATGACGACATGCCCGTTTATCAAGGCGAAACCACACAAAGTCTATACGATTACCTGCTCTGGCAACTCGATTTAACACCATTCACTGAAACTGACCGCAGCATAGCTTTTGCGCTAATTGATGCTATCGATGACCGCGGTTACCTTACCGTATCTTGTGAAGACATCCTTGAGAACTTCGACAACGAAGAGATCGAGCTTGATGAAATTGAAGCCGTTCGTAAACGAATTCAGCAGTTTGATCCGCTAGGCGTCGGTTCTGTGAATCTGCAAGATTGCTTGTTACTGCAATTGGCGACCTTCCCACAAGATACCCCTTGGCTTAACGAAGCTAAGTTAGTACTTACTAGCCATATCGACCAGCTAGGTAACCGCGATTACAAATTAGTCATCAAAGAAACCAAACTGAAAGAAGCGGAACTACGCGAAGTTTTGCAACTAATCCAACAGCTGGACCCTCGCCCTGGCAGTAAGATCACGCCAGACGAAACCGAGTATGTGGTTCCTGACGTATCCGTCTTCAAAGAGCTTGGGAAATGGTTGGTCACCATCAATCCAGATAGCGTGCCAAAACTAAAAGTGAATCAACAATACGCAGCCCTTAGTAGTAAAGGCAGTAGCGCTGACAACCAATTTATCCGCTCAAATTTGCAAGAAGCAAAATGGCTAATTAAAAGCCTAGAGAGCCGAAATGAAACGCTACTAAAAGTCGCTCGGTGTATTGTTGAACATCAACGCGGTTTCTTCGAACATGGCGCAGAAGCCATGAAGCCGATGGTACTAAATGATGTGGCTTTAGCTGTTGATATGCACGAATCCACGATCTCTCGTGTGACGACTCAAAAATTCATGCACACACCGCGTGGCATCTTCGAACTCAAGTACTTTTTCTCAAGCCATGTCAGCACTGACAATGGCGGTGAATGTTCATCTACAGCAATTCGCGCACTCATTAAGAAGCTTGTCGCAGCGGAAAATACCGCAAAGCCTCTAAGTGATAGTAAGATTGCTGCTTTACTGGCTGACCAAGGAATTCAGGTAGCTAGACGTACCATAGCGAAATACCGTGAATCTCTGGGCATTGCCCCATCGAGTCAGCGTAAACGCCTGCTATAAACTAAACTAGTTAGCTCTTTATTCATTAACGATTGATTAGTTAACTATTAATTTAGTTGTAACCTGGCAACCAACTGAAAAGGAAAGTCTATGCAAATCAATATTCAAGGCCATCACGTTGATCTTACCGATTCAATGCAAGACTATGTTCACACCAAATTCGACAAACTTGAGCGCTTCTTTGATCATATCAATAGTGTTCAAGTTGTTTTAAAAGTTGAGAAAATCAATCAAATCGCAGAAGCTACCCTGCATATAAATCAAGGGGAAATTCATGCGACAGCAACAGATGAAAGCATGTATGCCGCGATTGATTCATTGGTTGATAAACTTGTTCGCCAACTCAACAAGCACAAAGAAAAACTAAGTAGTCACTAACATGCAATTAAGCGAAGTACTTTCATTGGACTGCACTAAAAGTGCGGTCCAATGCACAAGCAAAAAAAGAGCCCTTGAGCTGATCAGTCAAATCGCAGCAGAAAGCTGCGGTCAAGATTCAACAGAACTGTTTGAGTGCATGCTGAGCCGTGAAAAAATGGGCAGTACAGGTATCGGTAACGGTATCGCGATTCCCCATGCACGCATGAATGTCAGTGATAAAGCGATTGCTGTATTAATACAATGCCAAGACCCAATCGAATTTGATGCTATCGATAACCGCCCAGTTGATCTACTGTTTGCTCTACTTGTTCCTAGTGAACAATGTAAAGAGCATCTGAAAACCCTTTCTTGTATGGCAGAGCGACTTAACGACAAGCAGACTCTTAAACAGTTGCGTAATGCTCAAAGCGATCAAGAGCTTTACGACATCATGATTCAAGTGCCAACTTGCGAGTAATAACATGCGATTAATCGTTGTTAGTGGCCAGTCAGGAGCTGGGAAAAGTGTTGCGCTACGAGTTCTTGAAGACTTGGGGTATTACTGTGTTGATAACCTACCAGTAAACCTGCTCAACGACTTCGTCGAATCGGTACGCGAGATCAATCAAAACGTCGCTGTTAGCATTGATATTCGTAACCTACCAAAAGAGCCTCAGTTAGTTACTGAAACGCTAGACCAGCTAGAAGCCGCCACAGATATAGACCTAAACGTCTTATTTCTAGATGCGAGTAAACAGACGCTACTCAAGCGCTACAGCGAAACACGCAGAATTCATCCTTTATCGATCGGCCAAGAAAAACTTTCTCTTGAACAAGCTATTGATTTAGAAAAAACACTTCTGACTCCTCTTGTAGAACAAGCCAGCATTGTGATTGATAGCAGTGACTGTAACCTCTACGAATTGAGTGAACAGGTTCGTTTCAAAGTTGAGGGCAAAGAAAAACAAGAACTCATTATCGTTTTTCAGTCTTTCGGCTTTAAGTTCGGCCTACCAAGTGATGCCGATTATGTGTTTGATGTTCGATTTCTGCCAAACCCTCACTGGGAACCGGCACTACGACCATTGACGGGACTTGATGCTCCAATTCACTCTTTCCTAGAGAAACACGCTGAAGTTCTTGAACTCAAGCAACAAATTCAAGGCTTTGTTGAGCAGTGGTTACCCATGTTAGAGAAGAATAATCGCAGTTACCTAACGGTCGCGATTGGTTGCACTGGCGGCAAACACCGCTCAGTTTATCTAACTCAGAAAATTGGTGAATACTTCGAACAACTCGGTCATCAAGTTCAAATCAGACATGCCTCCCTAGAGAAGCACCAACAGGGCTAACCATGGAATTAACTCGAACTGTACTGATCCAAAATCGCTTGGGTCTTCACGCTAGAGCAGCCGTAAAATTGGTTGAGCTTGCCCAAAGTTTTGATGCAACTATCACTATCCATAGCGAAGAAGATAAAATCGCAACTGCAGACAGTGTGATGGGTTTGCTTATGCTGGAATCAGCGCAAGGGCAACACATCACGATCCAAGCTACAGGCACCGATTCACAACAAGCACTGGATGCTGTTTGCCACCTCATTGAAGACAAGTTTGATGAGGGTGAGTAGCGAAAACGAGTCACTCACAACACTGAAGACTCAAACTTCGAACCAACCAGTATTAAATCTTAGTTCTAGCTAAGTTTATGATTTAAATAAGCCCCAGAATTAAGTTACTATTCCAAGCATTGTTAGAATAATGAAATAGGAGGAAAATATGGCAGAGCAATTAGAATTCGACCAAGCTCACCAAACCCTCCAAGAAGTCAGCGAAGCCCTAGAAAACGGCCGATTTGTTCACGTACGTCGACAACTTCAGGACATGGAACCTGAAGATATTGCACACCTTTTAGAAGCCTCCCCTCGCAAAAGTCGTGACGTACTCTGGCAACTCACCGATCCAGAAGACTACGGTGAAATTCTTGATGAACTAAACGAAGACGTCAAAGATGCGCTTGTGTCGAAAATGGCACCAGAAACCTTGGCAGAAGCAACAGAAGGTATGGAAACCGATGACGTCGCGTACGTACTTCGAAGCCTACCCGACGATGTTTCTCGCGAAGTCCTTTCTCAAATGGACTCCGTCGATCGTGCATTAGTAGAAACCGCCCTTTCGTACCCAGAAGATTCAGCGGGTGCGATCATGAATACCGACGTAATCACGATTCGTGGCGACGTCGATGTCGACGTTGTATTGCGCTATATGCGTATGCGTGGCGAATTGCCCGACGCAACCGATGCTCTGTATGTTATTGATGAAGAAGAACGTCTGATCGGTAACCTATCGCTTACCACACTAGTAACGACTCAGCCCGATGTTCCGGTTTCCGAAGTGATGGAAGATGCTGACGAAGCGATCGCGGTTGAAACCAGTGCTTCCGATATCGCCAGTCTGTTCGAACGTCGTAATTGGGTTTCTGCACCCGTTGTTGATAGTAACCAGCATCTTGTTGGTCGTATCACTATCGATGACGTGGTTGATGTTATCCGTGAAGACGCCGAGCACTCAATGATGAGCATGGCGGGTATGGACGATGACGAAGATACCTTCGCTCCAGTCGTAAAATCTGCTCGTCGTCGTAGTGTCTGGTTGGGTGCTAACGTACTCGCAGCACTTGCTGCTGCATCTGTATCCAATATGTTTGAAGCAACACTCGACCAAATGGCAGCGATTGCGGTTCTAATGACTATCGTACCTTCAATGGGCGGGGTTGCTGGTAACCAAACCGTTGCACTTGTGATTCGTGGTTTAGCACTCGGTCATATCGGTGACAGTAACAAACGCGAACTACTACTCAAAGAGGCGGCCATCGGCTTCCTAAACGGCGTGTTATGGGCTGTTATCATTGGTGGTATTGTGGTTGCTTGGAAAGGTAACTGGATACTGGGAGGCATCATCTCAGCAGCGATGATGACCAACTTGATTGTCGCTGGTATCGCCGGTGTAACCATCCCGGTAATGCTGAAAAAGATGAATATCGACCCGGCATTGGCAGGCGGTATGGCACTGACCACAGTAACCGATGTTATTGGCCTATCGGTGTTCTTAGGCTTAGCAACCATACTGATCTAGTTATCATAAGCAGCTAGCTAATTTTTGGCGAAATACAGAAAACAAAAAAGGAGCCATCGGCTCCCTTTTTTAATTCATCATATTGGCGCTAACTTCATTACTCACCCGCGACTTTCATCGACTCAAGCAAGATAGAACCCGTTTGAATTTGTGAACGCGTTTCAACATCGTTACCAACCGCAACAATCTGAGTGAACATATCTTTTAGATTGCCCGCGATCGTCACTTCCGATACTGGGTATTGGATCTCTCCGCTCTCAACCCAGAAACCTGCAGCACCACGAGAATAATCACCGGTCACGGTATTAACGCCTTGCCCCATCACTTCAGTCACAAGGAAGCCTGTGCCTAACTCTTTTAGCATCTGCTCAAAGTTTTGACCGGTCGATTTAACAAACCAGTTATGAATACCACCCGCATGGCCTGTTGGCGTCATATCCATTTTACGTGCGGCATAGCTCGTTAGCAGGTAAGTTGCTAACACACCGTCGGTGATGATTTCACGATCTTGAGTGAACACACCTTCGCTATCGAATGGGCTTGAAGCCAAACCACGTAAGATATGAGGACGCTCAGAAATGTTAAACCAATCAGGTAGAATTTTCTGACCTAGGTGATCCAATAAGAACGATGACTTACGGTATAGGTTACCACCACTGATCGCCATCACAAGGTGGCCAATCAAGCCAGTAGCGACATCGTTAGCGAACATTATTGGGTATTGGCCTGTTGGTAGCTTTTTCGCATCCAAACGGCTAATGGTCTTTTCTGCAGCTTCTTGACCTACGCGCTCAGGCGTCCATAGCTCATCACGGTGACGTGCAACGGTGTAGCTGTAGTCTCGCTCCATCTCACCGTTAGCGCCTTGTCCAATCACACAGCAGCTCGTGCTATGGCGACTTGAAGCGTAGCTGGCTAGTAAGCCATGGCTGTTACCATAAACCTTAACGCCATAATGGCTGTCGTAGCTTGCGCCATCACTCTGTTTGATCTTGTCGCTATAAGCTAGCGCTTGCTTCTCAGCAGCAATTGCAATCTCAGCGGCATAGTCAGGGTTTGGTTCATCAGGGTGGAAAAGACCCAAATCTGGAATTTCTTTTACCATGTATTCTTTTGCGGCAGGACCTGCAAATGGGTCTTCAGAAGTGTACTGAGCGATATCAAGCGCAGCCGCGACTGTTTGAGCAATTGCCTTTTCACTCAGATCAGATGTAGATGCGCTGCCTTTTGTCTGGCCGCGGTAAACAGTAATACCTAGAGCACCATCACTATTAAATTCAACGTTTTCCACTTCACACATACGTGTTGAAACACTTAAACCCGTTGACTTAGTAATAGCAACCTCAGCGGCATCTGCACTCACTGATGCCATATCCAACGCTTTAGCTACTGCGGCTTCTAGCTCAACTCGTTGTTGGGCGACTTGCTGTTTTACATCCATATCTATTCTAATTTTTTAGGTCAATATTACGTAGGATAACAAGAATTTCGCTTTCTCCCCAAGATTCTTGCTAAAATAGGCAATATATTCGTTTGAGATAGTGACATAGGCAGAAAAGATGGCTCGCAAAAACCAAAAAGCCCCATGGGAACCAGAAGAAGAAATCATCTGGGTAAGTAAGACAGAAATGAAAACGGACATGGACGCCCTGCAAAAGCTGGGAGAAGAGCTTGTTGACCTAAAGCCTTCTGTATTAGACAAATTTCCGCTGTCTGAAGATTTGGCACAAGCGATTAAAGATGCACAACGCTTTAAAAATGAAGCGAAGCGCCGTCAACTTCAATACATTGGTAAAGTAATGCGCAGTGTCGATCCAGAGCCAATTCAAGCGGCTTTAGATAAGATTCGCAACAAACACTCTCAAGCAACAGTTGAACTGCACAAACTAGAACAACTGCGTGATCGTGTTGTTGCAGAAGGCGATGCGGCCATTTCAGACGTTATGGAAATGTACCCGGAAGCTGACCGTCAACGTCTTCGTCAGCTCGCTCGTCAAGCTAACAAAGAGAAAGCGGCAAATAAACCGGCTAAGTCTTCTCGTGAAATATTCCAAATCTTAAAAGAGCTAAAGCTAGGCGACTAATCTTCGCCGCCCTTTAATCAGAAAGATAATAAAAGACCTAGCGCATGCTAGGTCTTTTTGTTTTTGACGCACTCGATATCAAGAAGCTCTCAATATCAATAAGTACTCAATATTAAGAAGTACTCACAGGAGTGAAAAAATTATCATTCACCCGCTTTAACAAACGAGCTTAGCTCTTGCTGTGGATGTTCAGCCGTCAGTGTCTCTATCGAGTCTGCAACCAACACCTTACCTAGCTCTACAAAAACGAACTTATTTGCGATACTGCGTGCATCACCTAAGTGGTGAGTAACCATCAATACCGTAATGTTTCGCTCGGCGGCTAATCGCCTAACAAGGTTAAGCATTTCCTCACGAAGCAAAGGGTCAAGCGCAGAGAAAGGCTCATCAAGCAACCAAATATCATGAGGCTGAACAAAGCATCGAGCTAACGCGACACGCTGACGTTGACCGCCCGATAAGTGCTCAGGCAGTCTATCTAAATACTCAGCGACACCCACTTGTGCAGCGGCCTGTTCGACTTCGTGCTTTTGAGTTGCCGTAAGCTTTAACCCTGGATGCAAGCCTAAGCCAATATTTTCACGTACGGTGAGATGGGCAAACAGGTTGTGCTCTTGAAACAACATCGCTAATGGACGCTGATGTGCTTCTTTGCCAATCAGTGACTGTCCCGCTACAGAGATCTCACCCGAAGTGGGCTCAATAAACCCAGCAACCAATGCCAACAGCGTTGATTTACCTGCGCCACTTGGCCCCATCAGCGCAACAATATCGCCCTGCTCAGCTTGAAAATCAAAGCAAAACAACTCTCTGTGATAGTGGTAGTCCACATCTTTCATCACTAACATCATCGGTTCCTCAACTCTTTAGCATCGAGCTTAGATCTTCGAGTAAATAAAAATTCAATCAGGCTAAAGCTGCCAACACTCAGTAACAGTAAGCTCACGGAAACCACAGCTGCGGCTTCCATTTGATAGCTGCCTAATAATTGGAATAGGTACAAAGGCAGAGTTCTAAAATCTTGGCTACCAAACAAAGCAATCGCACTTAAGTCACCCATTGCTAACATAAAGCTGATCGAGAAGGCTTGTGCCATCGGTTTACGCAATGCGCGCCACTCCACTAGCCTAAAACGCGTGAAACCAGTCATTCCCAAACTTGCGCACACATACTGATACTGCTGAGACAAATGCAGCATAGGTTGAGCCAAGGTTTTAATTACGTAAGGAAGCGCCATTAAACTGTTTACTGCAATCACGATAAAGAAAGCTAAGCTGAAAACATCGGTGAATGAACGCAGTAATAAGAAGAGACCCGTACTGATCACAAGCCCGGGAGTCACTAAGATAATAGTGCCAATCAGCTCGATTTTATCTGCTCGAAAATTCTTATTCTGCAAGCGCCATGCTCGACTAGTCAGCAGTATTGCGATACCAATACCAACCGCGATAACACTTGCTAATGACGCGACTTTAACCGAGGTCATTAACGCAGCCCAAAACGGCTCGCTGCTCAGTACGATTAATGCCTGCGGGTTAATGCCACTGACGATAACCATAGCTAATGGCGGCAGTACCAGCATTGAGACGGTGATGATCCAAAAGCTATCCCAAGCTTTTGACCACCAGCTATCCTTAACCAAATATTTCTCTTCCGACAATTGACTGGCTGTCACTGAAATAGGTTTCGATAGGCGTTGAATGCTCACAGCTAGCACACCACACAGCAGCATTTGCCATATCGCGAGCAAGGCACCAGCCTGCAGGTCAAAGTCGAATTTAATCGCCTGATAAATAGCGAGTTCGATAGTGGTTGATTTAGGTCCACCGCCTAGTGCCATCACGGTAGCAAAGCTGGTAAAACACAGCATAAAGACCAAACCACACACATGTGGCAGTTGCTGTCTTAAACGAGGCCATTCAACCCATCTAAATTTGTTCCAATGACTCATACCCAAATGAGCACAAAGCTTATGCTGCTCGGCAGGTACGGTATCTAAAGCTTGTAAAAGTAAACGGCTAGCATAAGGCAGGTTAAAGAAGACATGTGCGAGCAAAATACCATTCAACCCATAGATCGAGAATGGCAGTTTAATATCGAAGTTCGCCAGAAATTTAGCTAACCAACCACTGTTACCATAAATAGCTAGCAAACCAAATACGCCAACTAATACGGGTAAAACCAAGGTCGAAGCAAACAGCCTTAACAACAAGGTCCGTCCAAAAAATTGTCTGCGACACAGAGCATGAGCAATAGGTATAGCAAAGCCAACACTCAGCATCGTTGAGAGTGTCGCTTGATAGAAACTGAATTTCGTTACATGCCAATAGTAAGGATCGGACCATACTTGGCTGATATCAAGAGAAGGGGCATTGCTAAGCAATGCCCCAACTGCTGAAACCACGAAGGCGGTAATGAGTATCGCAACCCAAACCCCGACCTTAGGTGTTTTCTTTATCATAAATTGATTTTTTACCGTAAATGGTTCACTCCAAACATAACGAATGAACCTTTAAATACAGAAAGCTAGTTTTTTAAAAGTACGTTAGAAAACTCATTTTCTTAAATAATAAGTTAAATAGTAAGTTAAAAAGTAAGTGCACTCTGCCATTCACGAATCCAAGGCTTACGCTTCTCGGCGATCTCTTCTGGTGTGAAGCTTAGCGCTTTCTGAGGAACCGTAAGTTGCTCGAACCCTTTTGGTAGCTCAACATCGGTCACTGGGTACATCCAGTTGCCAGTAGGCATCGCCGATTGGAACTCATCACTTAAGATAAATGCCATAAACTCATCGGCAAGCTTTTCGTTCTTGCTACCTTTAACCTTCGCTGCCACTTCCACTTGAGTGTAATGACCTTCTTCAAAGCTTGCAGCTGCGTACTTAGAATCACTTTCTGCAATGATGTGATAAGCCGGAGAAGTTGTGTAAGACAACACTAAATCAGACTCGCCTTCTAGGAACATAGAGTAAGCTTCAGACCAACCTTTAGTCACAGTCACCGTTTTCTGAGCAAGCTTCTTCCATGCTGCAGTTGCTTCATCACCGTAAACCGACTTCATCCATAGCATCATGCCTTGGCCTGGTGTTGATGTACGTGGATCTTGATAGATAACCTTAAGATCGTCACGTTGCTCAACCAGTTCTTTCAGGCTTTTTGGCGGGTTTGCTAGCTTCTCTTTGTTATAGATAAACGCAAAGTAACCAAAATCATAAGGAACAAAGGTACTGTCGTTCCAACCGTTAGGAAGCGTCACAGATGATGTATCAACACTGTGCTCAGCCAATAAGCCTGTAGATTTCGCTTCAGCCATGAGATTATTATCTAGGCCTAAGATGATGTCAGCTTTGCTGTTGCCACCTTCAAGACGTAAGCGGTTTAGAATAGACACACCATCTTCTAACGCGACAAAATTCACATCACAACCACACTTTTCTTCGAATGCTTTTTCAACGGCAGGACGAGGGCCCCAATCCGCAGCAAAAGAGTCGTAAGTGTAAACCGTT
This sequence comes from Vibrio sp. 10N.237.312.B06, assembly GCF_041464685.1. Classification (NCBI taxonomy): domain Bacteria; kingdom Pseudomonadati; phylum Pseudomonadota; class Gammaproteobacteria; order Vibrionales; family Vibrionaceae; genus Vibrio; species Vibrio sp. 10N.237.312.B06. Next base: position 10,079 of record NZ_JBFSPI010000024.1, on the reverse strand, counting down.
AAGGTGTTGTCTGCTGCGAAGGCAGAAAAAGAGATGGCTGTAGTAACAGCAAGAGTTGTTAATGTTAATTTCACTGGACGCTCTCCATGGTCTGAGCGGCACAGGTTTGAGGGAGGAGAACGGTAGAGGTTGTTCCTAACTCAATTCCTACGCCAGCATTATCTGGTTCAGGTTTACGGGTCCCAAGTGTCTGCTTGATCTCAGCTCGCATTCATTATTTGAATGGTTCGCTCCCCGATGAGTGTTCAGGATTGTAATTTGATTTTTAACAATAAGCCATCAAGTTTGGATCAATTACGTTGATCGTAACCCCAACGTGGCACTAAACCTTGCTCGATACCAAGATGGTCTAGAATGCGTGCCACCATAAAGTCGACCAGGTCTTCAATCGACTTAGGTTGATGATAAAAACCCGGAGCTGCAGGCATAATCGTCACGCCCATGGTCGAGAGTTTGTGCATATTCTCTAAATGCAACGTAGAAAATGGCGTCTCACGAACCACCAACAACAACTGTCCTCGCTCTTTCATAACCACGTCTGCTGCACGCTCGATCAAGTTATCTGATAGGCCATGAGCAATCGATGCCAAGCTTCCCGCAGAGCATGGACACACCACCATCTGCTTCGGTGCTGCTGAACCAGAGGCAACCGGTGAGAACCAATCATCTTTGCCACACACCACCAGCTTTTCTGGGTCGCAATCTAAATGCTTAACCAAAGCTTGTTTCGCAGCATCTGGCCCAGCAGGTAACTTAAGTTCATGCTCGGTCGCCAACACCACTCGCGCTGCCGATGATATCAGCAAGTAGACCTGATAATCGGCGGCCAAAAGGCATTCAAGTAAACGCAGGCCATAAGGCGCACCGGATGCGCCAGTGAAAGCCAGAGTTATCGCTTTATCGTGTTTTGTCATGTTCTCAATTACTTCAAATTATAAGGTCGAGGATGCGTTAGCCTTTGAGTGCCAATCCATCCAACAGTTTCTGGTGAATACCACCAAAGCCACCATTACTCATTACCAAGATTTGGTCACCCGCTTGTGCCTCAGAGACAATTTTAGCAACGAATGCATCCATGTTATCACTCACGTGCGCGGGTTGGTGACACGCATCGGCGACGTCTTGTACTGACCAATCAATGTTATCGGGTTGGAATAAGTAAGTAGAATCCGCTTGCTTCAACGAATCAGCCAGCGTTTCTTTGTGCACTCCACGTTTCATTGTGGCAGAACGAGGCTCTAAAACGGCAATTATTTTTTTCGTGTCGACCTTATTACGTAAACCGCTCAGCGTAAGTTCAATTGCCGTTGGGTGATGAGCAAAATCGTCATAGACAGAAACGCCTGCCACTTCGCCTTTAAACTCTAGACGACGTTTGGTGTTGATGAACTTCGCCAACGATTCACACGCTAAATCAGGTGTCACCCCTACATGTCGCGCAGCTGCAATCGCCATCAAAGCATTATTGACGTTATGGTCGCCAACCAAATTCCAGTCGACAGTTCCTACGCATTCGCCTTGGAAGTACACTCCAAATTGAGACCCGTCTTTAACCAGCTTCTTGGCATCCCAATCACCTTGTTCACCACTCGATTCTGTCTCACTCCAGCATCCGCGAGATAAAACATCTTGAATCGCCGTATCTTCTTTAGGAGAGAAAATTCGGCCATTACCTGGCACAGTGCGCACTAAGTGGTGGAACTGACGCTTAATCGCCTCAAGATCATCGAAGATGTCAGCATGATCGAACTCGAGGTTATTCATTACCAAGGTTCTTGGGTGGTAGTGAACGAACTTAGATCGTTTATCAAAAAAAGCACTGTCGTATTCGTCGGCTTCGACCACGAAGAACATGCTTTCACCAAGGCGAGCAGAGATACCAAAGTTACCCAACACGCCGCCCACTAAGAAGCCAGGCGCATAGCCACAGTCTTCTAAAATCCAAGCCAGCATGCTCGATGTCGTTGTCTTGCCATGCGTTCCCGATACCGCTAATACCCAACGATCATGCAACAAGAACTCTTGCAACCATTGCGGCCCTGAAGTGTATCTAAGGTTGTTATCCAATACATACTCAACACACGGGTTGCCACGACTCATCGCATTACCAATCACCACGAGATCTGGCCTTGGTTCTAACTGGCTTGGGTCAAACCCTTCAATAATTTCAATCCCTTGAGACTCCAACAAAGTGCTCATTGGTGGATAAACATTCGCGTCACTACCGGTAACCTTGTGACCTAATTGACGAGCCAATACCGCAGCACCTCCCATGAAGGTGCCACAAATTCCTAAGATATGAATATGCATAAATTGCTTCCAAACGCTTGGCTAAATGAACCATGTCTAAATCAAACTACTGCACTCATTATCATTAAATGACGATTAAAAGCGAGTAGCAATGCAAAACAAATTTAGTCGACATAGTAAGTGAGATCTGCGTCGCTTAGTTCATTACCATTAAAAAGATCTAACCTTTAGAATTTAAGTAGGCGTCTAGATGAATAAAGCCCGAGTAAGAGGCAAATTCTATAGTGCTCAAATCCCCCTAATATTGAGAGAAGTTTAAGGAAATAACATGTCTGAGATGCGCACCCTTGGTGAGTTCATTGTTGAGAAACAGAGTGACTTCCCCCATGCAAGCGGTGATCTATCATCCCTTTTGTCGTCTATTCGACTTGCTGCAAAAATTGTTAACCGTGAGATCAACAAGGCTGGTCTAGTCGACATCACTGGCGCTGTTGGTACAGACAACGTTCAAGGTGAAGAACAGCAAAAGCTAGACCTTTACGCGAACGACAAGTTTAAAGCGGCTCTAGAAGCTCGTGATCAAGTTTGTGGTGTTGCAAGTGAAGAAGAAGACGAAGCTGTCGCCTTCAATAAAGAGCTCAACAAAAACGCAAAATACGTCGTTCTGATGGACCCACTTGATGGTTCTTCAAACATCGATGTCAATGTATCTGTTGGTACAATCTTCTCTATCTATCGTCGAGTATCGCCTGTTGGTACCCCACCAACACAAGAAGACTTCCTACAGCCAGGACACAAGCAAGTAGCCGCGGGGTACGTAATTTACGGCTCTTCAACTATGCTTGTTTACACAACTGGTGCAGGTGTAAATGGCTTCACCTACGACCCATCTCTGGGCACCTTCTGTCTGTCTCATGAAAACATGATGATCCCTGATGAAGGTAAGATTTATTCCATCAACGAAGGTAACTATATTCGCTTCCCTACGGGTGTTAAAAAGTACATCAAGTACTGCCAAGAAAATGAGCCAAGCGACAACCGCCCTTACACATCACGTTACATCGGTTCTCTAGTATCAGATTTCCACCGTAATCTTCTGAAAGGCGGTATCTACTTATACCCGAGTACGCAAAGCCACCCTCAGGGTAAACTGCGTCTGCTGTACGAGTGCAACCCAATAGCCTTCATCATGGAGCAAGCTGGCGGTATTGCCTCCGATGGCGCCCAACGCATCATGGATATAAAACCAACAGAACTGCACCAACGTGTGCCTTTCTTTGTCGGTTCTAAGAACATGGTGAAAAAAGTAGAAGAGTTCCTTGAACTTAACCGAGACTAATCATCTCGCTTATTTCTCAAATTAACGCCATTAAAAAAGCCAGCATTTACATGCTGGCTTTTTGTTCGACAACTCAGAATACATAGATGTTACGGATAGATAACTATTACGAATTGTCCCGCTTACACCAGTCACCCGAAAGTATTTCTTTATTAGCTGTTAGATCAAGCTGATACAAATATACCCATGCTAATCCAAATATAGTCTCTATTTGTTCGCGACGATACTCAACAGGAACATCTTCTAGCCGATCGAGCGAAGCCAAAACTTCGTCGTTAATGATATAGACCTCGCCAACGACATTTTTCTTTCCAGAAATCATCGCCGGATAGGCACCTAAATCAAAAAGAGCGAATTCCTCAGGGGTGTCAAACCTTCCTAAGCACTCACACTGCTGCAAATAGTGGTGGTTGGACTGACCTTGCCTCAAGGTTCCATAAACAAAAACAAGTTGCTGCATAACCCCTCCTCAGCATTCGTCATCCGCTAATCAATCACGACTCAAGTGTTACTCGAATTCAAATTGATAGAGAAGATCCACGGCACTGTCTAGCCCCGATACGGCTTCAACATAGAGATCCTGCATCAATCGATAACGAACAGTAAACTCACCTAACGAGTTAAAGATACCTACGCCATACTTCACCTGTAAACCAGGGAGAATGTAGCCGCTGACCGTAACCTGGGAGTCATCTCCTGAGCCTGCAGTATCCAGTTGCAAGTCCTGCACGCCAAAAGCCTCACCAATTTCGCCGACAACCTTACCGCTCTTCGCTAAGCTTAAGCCTATTAAGGTCGTTGTCATTGAACCATTCGACTCACCATCAATATCTTGACCACGCAAAATATAAGACAACGCGTTGGCTTGCGGCATCGCAGGATCAGAATAAATTTCGATGGTCGGCTCTGTCGCCGGGCCTGTCACTCGAATACCAGCTGTCACATCATCCTGAGTATTATCAGGGTTACGTATCGCATTGATCGCTACATATGGCTGATCCGGAGGCCCATTCATTAGAATCTTACCTTCTTTGATCAAGAGATCTTGTCCAAAGGATTGGTAAGTACCATCGACGATATTTACCTCACCTGTGATAAAAGGACCTTGGTCTTTTTGAGCCACGTTGAGCTTGCCGACCAAATCACCTTCAAGACCAAAAGCAGACAGTTTAAAGTCATCGCCAATGGAGATATTAATATTGGTCATCACATTGAATGGAATCGTGTCTTCGCTCTCTGGCTCAAGATCTTTATTCAAGATCACTTGATCAGAAGAGACACCGACCGCTGACGGTGGTAAGTCTTCGACAACGATACGCCCCCACGGTAATGCGATATCACCCGTAATTTTTGCAAGCTCTGGCGTGACATCAATGGTCATGTCAGGCACGACCTTCACCTTAACCATAGGCGGAATATCAACCATCAACTCATCAGCAAAAACTCTAACGTTAGAGTGCCATGCTTTAAGATCCTGCCAATCCCCGGAGCCTTCGATATCAAGGTGACCATCGGGTGTTTCAACATTGGCCTCTAACTTCGCGCTGTAGCCGTCAAAATCGAGGTCAATACGACCATCTTTAATATCGACAGGTGTGACATCGCCTTTGACTTGAATACCATCAACAGAGAATTGACCAAAGACTTGAGGATGCATCAAAGAGCCTTTTACCTGTAGGTCACTCTCAAGATCGGCCTTCAACAGGCTGTATTCGCCGAGGATTGGCTGTAAGAAGTCCAGATGGAAGGTTGTCAGCTTAATTGCCGCATCGACCATTTTGTCTTCTGCGAGAATGTCTGGTAACGACACCGTGCCAGACAGGTCACCATTGTCGGAAACATCCAGTTTAAAGTCGGCGTTCAGTTGGTTGTCTTTCAACTGTGCATTCAATGCAACTCTTTCCCAACCGAGTGTGATTGGCTCACCAACTTGTTGAACAGCCTGACCTTTCGGCATATCGACGCTTACCGTCACCTCAGGTTCACCTTGTTCCGACCATTTGGCATGAGCGGTCGCATTGACTAAACCCTGTAATTGCGTTTCTTTAGGCATGAGGGCTTGGATCTGCTCAAAGTCGAATTGGTTAACGCCCAGTTTGGCCTCACCTGACTTTCCAGCGCGGATATCCTCATCCAGACACACGCTCGAACCCGATTGCTTCCAACAGTGCGCTTGAACGTCGGCATACTGCTTATCGACATCCGCCTTAATCGCAACGGGTTGGTCTAATACCCAAGGTCCCTGTTGAGTGGTAATTCTGACTCTGTCTAACGACCCATCCCAAATAAGAGAAGGCTTCTGAATCAATTCTCCAGAGATAGCCAAACTGGTCGACACGATGTCGGATATCACATCAAGTGTTACGGTATGCTGCTTCTCACCGCCATTCACGGTTAAATCAATGCTTTCCACATTTTGTTCTTGATAACTCAAGTTCTTAGCTTTTAATACAAGATTGGCTTGAGCTTCAGGCAATGGCAGGGGAACCACCGAGCCATTAAGCGATAAGGATTCTAGTGTTGCTTCGTTATTCCAATCGACCTTATCAACATTAAGCGCGAGATCGACCTTTGGCTCTTTCGTTGGGCCACTAAGCTGGATATTACCCACAACTTTACCCGTCAGCTCTGGAACACTCATATCTAACTGTGGGAAATTAATCGCAACGCCCATGCCCCATTGCTTATCCAGTTGCCCTTGAGCCTTAATCGAATTAACACCGTGAGCCAAGCTCAAACCACTGGTTTTCAGTTTAGGTTCACCGCTCGCGCTGCGATCTGACGCTGACAACTGCCCTTCGATATCCAGAGGGTATTCACGTAGGATCCCCTCAATATCGAGCTTAGGCAGTTCAATCGCCCAACCACCCGCTTGTGTCAGTTCACCCGAAGTGACGATGCTTCCGCTAACGTTACCCTCGGCTTCTGGCCACTGCAGACCCGGTTGTATGTCTTTGAGCGTCACATCGGCTTGCCAATTAACGAGCTTCTTCCAGTTAGCTTTAACTACACCATTTAGTTCGCCACCCAAGGTATTCAGTTTCAAGCGTTCAAGTTCAATCTGTTCCGTGGTGCCTTTACCTTGTAGATCTATTGTTAAGGCAGGTATCTCCTTACCATCGGCTTCAGCTTTAAGCTGCACATTAAAACCATCTAATGAACCATCGGCTTTGAATTTCTCAATTGCAGCTTGGTAGTCACTTTTACCTGTCAAAGGCCATTGCGCTTTACCTCCCTCTAAAAGAAGGTCAAATGGCAGAGTCGGTTCTAAGGGTTGAATATCCCCAGACAACTTTGCCTCAATCAATTCGGAGAACTGAGACTCTAGGCTTAACTTAGCCACGCTGCCTTGTGCTTTCAGAGACAGTTTCTGACCAGCAAGATCGGTTTCTTTCACCAACGCACCCAAAGAAAGCTCTAGCGGATAGCCGCCCTTGAGCTCAACCTTCGTCGTTAGGTTCGCGCTTGCTTGTGGCATATCGAGTTCGAGACTGGAAACGTCAACCGTGTGTTTACCCGCGCGAGCTTCTAACCCGAGGTGATTCACAACAATTGGCGCTTCTTGTTCTAGAGTGAAACGGTTGAGATCAAAACGCTCAAGTACAACCTGCAAAGGAATCCAAACTTCAGGCAACTCGATAGCTGTCTTAGTTGCAGTATCTGGCTCGACTATTTCTGATTGTGGATCTTCAGTAGACTCTGCAAGTTTAACCTTAAGATCATTGAATAAAGTTGGCGATACTGTCAGCTTTTCCCCCTGCATACTCAGGGCAGTAGAGAACAAACCCCATTCAATTTCATGACCTAAGATATTCAGTTTGATATCAGATAAAGCGATTCGATTAATGACGATTGGTAGTGGTGTTTTTACCGATGTTACGGGCGGAGTAGGTTCTGCCTCTTCTGTAGAAGCTAGTGGCAATTCAGTAAGTGCGAAATCCAGCCCTTGAATCGCTAAGCGGTCAACACACACTTGAGGGTCGAGCAGACAGCGCGGATTGATAGCCAATGCCAAATTTTCAACCTTGGTATCGATATGTAGGCTATCATCTTTAAACTGAACATTGTTAAGCGTAAAGCTTGGGAAAAGAGCGCCTTTAGTACTTTCCACTTTCAGTTGTGGCAATGCTTTTTCGGCGCCCCACAACACAGTATTCAACCCCGAATTGGTGAACAAAACAAAACCTAGTAGGGCGATTAACAATAGCAAAATCGACGTCAATGAAATCGACGCCCACTTGATACACTTACCCACCACTTTGATCATAATTCAGGCCCTAAACTAAAGTGCAGTTGGAACTCGTCACCTTTTTTCGCATCTAGACCCCAAGCAAAATCTAAACTCACAGGACCGACGGGGGACGCCCAACGAATCCCGACACCAGTACCATGTTTCCACTCTGGCGTGTCATTGAATGCATCACCAATATCGTAGAAAGCCGCTCCCCACCAATTCCCAACTAAGCGATATTGGTATTCAAACGAACTGGTTGCAATGAATTTCGCCCCCGTTAGTGCGCCACTTTCATCTCGAGGAGAGATAGACTCATAGCCATAACCACGGATGCTATTATCACCACCCGCAAAAAATCTTAAAGAAGGAGATAACTTATCAAATTCGTCCGCAAAGTTTCCGCCGAATTGAAGGCGGGTTAAACCTCGGTGGTTATTACCAATGCTTCGAATCCATGCGGTTTGCCCTTGAAAACGTACGACTTGGGTTTCAGATAACAAGGTATCATCAGCCGCTTCAACCATGATGGTTTGTTTATCGCCCCACATCGGCATTGAACCGCCTCGGGTTCGAGTGCGTGAGAAAGAGACACCTGGCAACACAAACTGCGCCAAATCGTCTTGTAAACCTTGTTTATAGTTTTCGACTAGGTATCGAATGAATACCGTGCGTTGCCAACCATTGTCTAGACGCCAGTACCTTTCTAAGGCTAAGTTTGACTCCAAACTTTTGGTATCTCGGTTATCCAAGTTCTTCATACCGTACTTAATTTGATAGTAGTCATTAAGCACGTCATCCAAAGGGATTTTATAAGCCGCGGTAATCGTCTGCTCGGGCTTTGAGATCGATAAACTACTATTAAAACTATGACCTTTCTCGTTAACCCAAGGTTTCTTCCATTTAAGGGTACCTTTTACACCCAAGTCTGTTGATACACCGATACCCGTTTCAATTTGGTTCCGCGCTTGCGGAGCAAGGCTTACCTTCATCGGAATTTCTCGACCTTCACCCAATTGACTTAAATCAGGCTCAACAAAGACTGAAGAGAACCAATCCGTATTGGAAAGGTTTTGGTTGTATTCGCCAACTTTGGTTATCGAGTAAGGTTCGCCATCTTCAAATGGTTTAAGTGACTGCACCTTCTCTTCTTCTATTTGGCTACCAGTAACCTGAGTAGAGCCAAAGTGATAACGAATACCACTGTTATAATGAAGGCGGACATAAGCGCGGTTTAATTCAGGAGCGACTTCTAGTTTGCTAAGATCATACGCTCCATCGAAGTAACCTTTCGCTAATCCAAGGTTGCGGATCGATGATTTTAAAGAGTCATAATTACCATGATTCAAAATCGAACCTTTAGACAACTTGCTCTTAGCTATCAAGGCCAAAAAATCAGGATCATCTTTGGCTTCACCAGTCAGAACAATATCTGAAGCATAAATAACAACGGGCTCTCCCGGCTCAACCGTAACAGTCAATTCGGTATCATCTTCAGAATGAGTAAATGTGATATTAGGTTGGTAGTAGCCTAATGCATTCAACGCTTCTTTGATCATCGACTCCAAGCGAGATTGAAATCTTAATGAGACCGAATACTCTTCTTCAGGAATCGCACTCAGATAAGCATCCACATTATCTGCAAGCGCGCCATCCAACCCTTTAATATCAAGGGAAACGTCAGCGAAAGCGAATGTCGATGACAGTAGAGTGCCAATCAGAACTGGTAAAGTTTTTCTTATCATGTTTAATTGGTGAAGAAGTTATCAATACGTTAATAAGTGAAAAGAAATCATACCGCTAAAAAGGCATTGAGTCTGTAACAAATCTGGTAATAACACGGTCTAATGTAAAGACTTAATCAATATTAACCAGCCGTTAATATGAGCCTCCAGTTAATATAAACCTAGATCTAATGTTAACTAACGCGGTAAACGTATGCGAAAAGGAATATAACATGCTAAACAAACAACAACTGGTTTCCGCAGCAACCGCATTACCGGGAAATGCTGACCCAATCCGAATCACTGAGCGCCATTTCGTCAATCAAACTGACTTGCTCAATACACCTACGGGTTCTCAACAAGAAGTCCTACTTGGTATGGGATGCTTCTGGGGAGCTGAGCGTTTGTTCTGGCAGTTGAACGGCGTTATTTCAACATCTGTTGGCTACGCTGGTGGATACACGATTAACCCCACTTATGAGCCAACACCTATCATTTAAGGTGTTTAGATCGCACAGTGTAGCGAGTCTTACTA
>NZ_JBFSPI010000023.1:13181-62682 GCF_041464685.1 Vibrio sp. 10N.237.312.B06 | reverse complement strand
CCCTTAGAGGGCGTCACCCAATAAGCCTCCGGCTCCGCCGGAGGTCATTTAACTATCGGGATCAGTTTGTTCTCTGTTGCCTTTATCGTCGTAACAATATCAATGCTAGTCCGAGTGAGAAACAAACCAGTGACTACGGGGATGGAAGCGGTAGTAGGCGACACGGGCAAAGTTGTAAGCGGTTTCCCCGGTGTGGGGCGTGTGCTAGTCGAAGGTGAGATCTGGCAAGCCAAATGTGCGAGTGAATTGCAAGTGGGGCAGATCATCAGAGTGACCAAGCTGACGGGGCTATCTTTGGATGTTGAAGCGCTGCCCGATGATACATCATCGAAATCTAGCTAGCGCGGACTGTTAGCGTGGAATGCTAGAACAAACGTTATTGAATTATTAATTGCTTAACCATCGTTACCATTAGGGGGCGGTTATGTTTATACACACTATAGGTATTGTCATTGTGCTCGTTATCTTGTTGATAGCCAGCATGTTCAGAGTACTGCGCGAATATGAACGTGCAGTGGTGTTTTTCCTTGGGCGCTTTTACGGAGTGAAAGGACCGGGGTTAATTATCATCATTCCTTTCATCCAACAAATTGTGCGAGTGGATCTACGAACTATCGTGTTGGACGTGCCGACGCAAGATTTGATCACACGCGATAACGTGTCAGTGAAGGTGAATGCAGTGGTGTATTTCCGAGTGCTGGATCCGAAGATGGCGATCAACAACGTTGAGAATTACCTTGAAGCGACCAGCCAACTTTCACAAACAACGCTGCGTTCGGTGCTTGGGCAACATGAGTTGGACGAGCTATTGTCTGAGCGAGAAGAGCTCAATAGAGACTTACAAGCGATACTGGATCAACACACCGATAACTGGGGGATCAAGATTGCCAATGTCGAGATCAAGCATGTTGATCTGGATGACAGTATGGTGCGAGCCCTTGCTAAACAAGCGGAAGCCGAGCGTTCTCGTCGAGCTAAGGTAATACATGCAACAGGTGAGCTTGAAGCATCTTCAAAGTTACGTGAAGCGGCCGAAGTGCTGAATCAAGCGCCCAATGCCATTCAATTGCGATATATGCAAACGTTAACCGAGGTGGCCAACGAAAGAACCTCCACCATCATCTTTCCAATGCCCATCGATCTAGTGGAGAAGATAACCGACCCGATCAAAGCGACGCTCAATGAGGCTGCGATTAAGAAAGCGATGAAAGCTGATGAGTAGTTAGCGTGAATGACGAGTTATAAAAAAGGCTCCACAGTTGTGGAGCCTTTTAGTATTTGAATCGCTGGTTTTATTTAACGACCATTGATTACGAACGTCTATTTAATGACCGTCGATTATTTCTGCGTTGCCGCTTTCATTGGCGTAACAAACTCCGCAAGTGCTTTAAGCATTGCTTCTGGTTGTTCAACGTTGTTTTCAATGATTTTCACAACCGCTGAGCCAGAGATAGCACCTGCAGCGCCCGCTACAATCGCTTCTTTCACTTGTTCAGGAGCAGAGATACCGAAACCAAGCAGTGCTGGTGGCGCATCAAACTTGTTCAAACGATCAAGTAGGGCAGTTACAGGCATGTTTGCTTTTGTTTCTGCACCCGTTACGCCTGAGCGAGAAAGTAGGTATGTGTAACCGCCACCTAGCTCAGAAACTGATTGAAGTGTTTCATCGCTTGCTGTTGGCGGAGCAATAAAGATTGGGTGAACTCCAAACTTCTTCGCAGCAGCAACAAATTCGCCGCTTTCATTGGTTGGTACATCAGCAATCAATACTGAATCGATACCTGCTTTTGCGCAGCGTTCGTAGAAGTTCTCAATACCACGTGCGTAAACCAAGTTCGCGTACATCAGTAGGCCGATTGGCAGCTCTGGGTATTTAGCGCGAATTTGACCAATAAGATCAAAACACACATCTGGCGTTACTTTAGAATCTAAAGCACGAATGTTTGCGCCTTGGATTGTTGGGCCATCTGCAAGCGGATCAGAGAATGGAATACCAAGCTCAAGTGCATCTGCACCCGCTTCAACCAAGGTTTCCATGATCTTAAGTGATTGCTCAGGGTTAGGATCGCCAACCGTTACGAATGGTACAAATGCGCCCTGATTCTTTTCAGCTAAGCGAGTGAAGAGTGATTGATAGCGATCCATTATAATGCTCCTTTCTCTTTAAGAATGTCGTGTACAGAGAAAATGTCTTTGTCACCGCGACCAGATAAGTTAACGACTAATAGCTGTTCTTTCTCTGGGTCGTCGTGAGCCATTTTAACAGCATGAGCCAAAGCATGAGATGACTCTAGCGCTGCAATTATACCTTCTTTACGTGCAATCAATTGGAACGCTTCTAGCGCTTCGTCATCGGTCACGTTGTCGTATTCAGCACGGCCAATCGCATTTAGGTGCGCGTGTTGAGGACCAACTGATGGGAAATCTAGACCCGCAGATACAGAGTAAGACTCTTCTACTTGGCCGTTCTCATCTTGCATCAGTGGGGCTTTCATACCGAAGAAAATACCGGTTTTACCGTGTTTAAGCGGCGCGCCGTGTTGGTCAGTATCAATACCTTTACCAGCAGGCTCTACACCGATTAGGCGAACAGACTCTTCTTCAATGAAATCAGCGAACATGCCGATAGCGTTTGAACCACCGCCAACACAAGCGATAACGGCATCAGGAAGGCGACCTTCACGAGCTAGAATTTGGTTTTTCGTTTCTTCACCAATCATGCGTTGGAAATCACGAACAATCGTTGGGAATGGGTGAGGACCCGCTGCAGTACCCAATAGGTAGTGCGCGTCTTCATAAGTTGCAGACCAGTCACGTAGCGCTTCGTTACATGCATCTTTTAGCGTTGAAGAGCCAGAATGAACAGGGATAACCTCTGCGCCCATCAACTTCATGCGGAATACGTTCGGGCTTTGACGCTCAACGTCTTTTGCTCCCATGTAAACGCGACACTTAAGGCCTAATAGAGCACACGCTAGAGCCGTGGCAACACCGTGTTGGCCAGCTCCTGTTTCAGCGATGATTTCTTGCTTACCCATACGTTTTGCTAGCAGCGCTTGGCCAAGTACTTGGTTTGTTTTGTGAGCACCGCCGTGAAGTAGATCTTCACGCTTTAGGTACAGTTTGGTTTTTGTACCTTTAGTCAGGTTACGCGTTAGCGTTAGTGCCGTTGGACGGCCTGCGTACTCTTGCAGAAGCGTCATGAATTCACTGCGGAACTCAGGATCGGCTTGTGCATCGATAAATGCTTGTTCTAGTTGGTCTAGTGCTGGCACTAGGATCTGCGGTACGTATTGACCACCGTATTCACCGAAGTAGGCATCGAGTTTAGCCATTGTGTTATTCCTTCAATTCTATTGATGTGTCTTCACACCAAGTCATTTAATCTTGCTTGAGCTTCGCAAAAGGCAAAGCCCACAAATATGTTTTTAGTTTCTGCTTTCTAATTTCTAGCGCGAGCTTGTGCTAGTAATTACGAATCGCTGCAAAAGCGCGTTGCAGTTTGTCTGCGTCTTTTTTGCCCGGAGCAGATTCAACGCCAGAGTTTAGGTCTAATCCTAAGCAGCCCAACTTAGCTGCTTGGTTAGCATTTTCTGGGCTTAGGCCACCTGCCAACATGATTGCGCTTTGGTTGTTGATTAGGCTCCAATCGAACGCTTGGCCTGTACCGCCAGTTTGAGAACCCACTTTAGTATCTAGCAGGTGACGAGTCACGTTGCTTTTCAGTAATTCAGGTAGCGTAATTTGAGCGCCGTTTTCAGCAATGCAAGCCACACCGTAAGCTTTCCAAATCTCAACGTGTTCAGGTAGTGATTGTTTTAGTTCATCGACAAATGCTTGAGATTCGTCACCGTGCAGTTGCACCGCAAATAAACCTAGCTCAGAAACCGTTTTCGCAACGTCTGCTACGCTGTGGTTTTGGAACACACCCACGTAGTTCAAAGGTGCGCCGCTCATGGTTAAACGAGCTGCTTCGATATCCACATGACGCTTAGATGCTTCAACGAAAATCAGACCACCGAATACCGCACCGGCTTGATAAGCCTTTGCTGCATCGTCAGAGTGAGTTAAACCACACACCTTGTTTTCACCGAGCGTCACTTTACGCACTGCGAGTTCAAGGTTCTTCTCTGCCATTAAAGAGCTGCCGATTAGGAAGCCGTCTGCAAACGTTGAAAGGTCACGCACTTGTTGATGTGTGTAGATGCCAGACTCTGAAATCACGACTGCGTTTGTAGCCAGTTCGCGAATCAGCGGAGCCAACTCTTTGGTACGGTTCAAATCAGTCGAAAGGTCACGCAGGTTACGGTTATTAATGCCGATCACTTTTGCTTTTAAAGCGACTGCGCGGTGAAGCTCTTCTTCGTTGCTGACTTCGGTAAGTACACCCATGTTGAGTGAGTGAGCGACTTCCGCCAGTGCTTGGTACTCTTCGTCATCTAATACCGATAGCATCAACAAGATAGCATCAGCAGAGTAGTGACGAGCTAGGTAAACTTGGTAAGTATCAACCATGAAGTCTTTACACAGAATCGGTTGCTTAGCAATGCTGCGAACCTTTGGTAAAAACTCAAAGTCACCTTGGAAGTATTTCTCGTCGGTCAGAACTGAAATTGCATTTGCGTGGTTGTTGTACACCGATGCAATGTAGTCCAAATCAAACTCGTCACGGATCAACCCTTTTGACGGAGATGCCTTCTTACATTCAGTGATGAAAACCGTTTGTTCGCCGCTCAGTGCATCATAAAAGCTACGGTCTGTTGCGGTTAACGCTGCTTTAAACTCGTCCAATGGTTGAGTTTGCTTACGCGCTTCAACCCATTGGTATTTGTCACGAACGATTTTTGCTAATACTTCCGCCATTTCAGCTTCTTTGACTGAAACGTGGGTCGACAGTTTATCGGTAGTCTGTGTCATGTTCTTTGTCTCGTCGTTCGTTAGGCGTGTGCAGCAAGCTTTTGTACAAGCTCGTACGCTTTACCAGAGTTCATCGCGTCAATCGCTTGCTGTGCGTTGGCTTTTAGATCTTCGTGACCAAATAGACGCATCAATAGAGCAACGTTCACGGCTACTGCGCCAACTTGGGCATCAGTGCCTTTACCCGTTAGGATATCTGTTGTGATGGCTTTGTTTTCTTCTGGCTCGCCACCCTTGATTGCTTCAAGAGGGTGAGTGTTCAAACCAAAGTCAGCCGGTGTCACTGTGTACTCGTGAATTTTGCCATCTTTAATTTCAGCAACGATGGTTTCGCCATGAATCGCCACTTCATCAAGGCCACTACCATGCACAACGGCAGCACGCTTCATACCCATTTGCAGCATGGTTTCCGCGATAGGGCGGACGAGCTCTTTGCTGTAAACACCCATTAACTCGATATTAGGGCGAGCAGGGTTAATCAGTGGACCAAGGATGTTGAAGATAGTGCGCGTTTTCATCGTCTGACGAACAGGCATCGCGTGACGTACACCGACGTGATATTGCGGAGCAAATAGGAATGCTACGCCAAGCTCGTCGACTGCAGTACGAGTGTCTTCTGCTGTCATCGCTAGGTTAATACCGAACGAATCCAGTAAGTCAGAAGAGCCTGATTTGCTCGATACACTGCGGTTACCGTGTTTCGCGACTTTTAAGCCACACGCTGCTGCTACAAATGCAGAAGTTGTAGAAATGTTGATGGTGTTGTGACCATCGCCACCTGTACCTACGATGTCAGCGAAATCGTAATCAGGGCGTGGGAACGGGTTTGCATTGGCAAGCAGTGCTTTTGCCGCGCCAGCGATTTCGTCTGGCGTCTCGCCTTTGATCTTAAGTGCAGTCAGTGCAGAAGCCATCAGGATTGGGTCTAGTTCGCCCTTGATGATGACATCAAATAATTGTTGGCTTTCTTCTTGAGTAAGAGACTGCTGTTCGTAAAGTTTATTAATCTGTTCCATGATCGTTTCCTAGTTAGTCTTTTGGTCAAGAGTCGCTGTCTTCTCAAGGGGAGAGCTTTTCTCTAAATGAATAGGTTTCTCAAGAGCCCATTCGATAGCGTTCGCCAGAAGCGTTGCACCGTAGGTCGTCATAATTGATTCAGGGTGGAATTGGAATCCACAAACCTTGTCTTGTTCTTGAACCACAGACATTACCAAATCATCGACTTCAGCTGTCACTGTTAAGCTATCAGATACATGCGTTGCTACTAAAGAGTGGTAGCGAGCGATAGCCAGCGGCGAAGGTAAGCCTTGGTAAGTCGCATGATTTTGGTGTTCCATCATCGACACCTTACCATGAATGATTTCGCCAGCGCCTGCAACGGTGCCACCGTAGGCTTCAACAATCGCTTGGTGGCCTAAGCAAATACCAATCATTGGCACTTTGCCTTTTAGTAGCTGAATCAGCTCAGGCATACAGCCCGCATCAGCCGGAGCGCCAGGGCCTGGCGAAAGCAGTGCAACAGGGTTGTCTAGTTCGTTGATCGCCGCTTCAACAACCTTTGCAGGAATGTTGTTACGGTAAATTTTCACGCTGTGACCTAATGAACGGAACTGGTCTACAAGGTTGTAAGTGAATGAGTCGAAGTTATCGATGAATACAATATCAGCCATGATTACGACTCCTTCTTATTTGAGATGTTCTTAGTATGTGCAGCTTGAATCGCAGAGATGACCGCTTGAGCTTTGCCGCGAGTTTCATCTGCTTCTGCTTGTGGGTCTGAGTCGAATACCACACCTGCGCCCGCTTGTACTTGTGCCACGCCATCTTCAACGTAAGCAGAGCGAATCACGATACAAGTATCTAACGTGCCTTCACCAGTTAGGTAACCAACTGCACCGCCGTAGCTACCACGACGTGTTTTTTCTACGTCACGAATAAGCTGCATTGCACGGATTTTTGGTGCGCCTGTTAGCGTACCCATGTTCATACAAGCTTGGTAAGCGTGCAGGGCATCTAAGTCTTCACGTAGTTGACCAACAACACGAGAAACCAAGTGCATCACATGACTGTAGCGATCAACTTTCAGCAAGTCTGCTACGTGGCGAGTGCCAGCTTCTGCAATACGTGCCACATCGTTACGTGCTAGGTCGACCAGCATCATGTGTTCAGCGTTTTCTTTCTTGTCGGTACGCAGTTCAAGTTCGATACGGCTATCTAGGTCGAAATCAATTTGCCCATTCGGGCGCTTACCACGACGACGAGTACCAGCAATTGGGTAAATCTCGATTTGGTTGGTTTCAGTTTCGTACTTCAGCGCGCTTTCTGGAGAAGCACCAAACAGAGTAAACAGCTCATCTTGCATGTAGAACATGTAAGGGCTTGGGTTACTTTGCTTGAGTTCTTTGTAAGCCGCCAGTGGAGCAGGGCAAGGTAGCGTAAAGCGACGTGAAGGTACCACTTGGAATACATCGCCTTTAACGACGTATTCTTTTAAATCACGAACCGTTTGGCAGAAGTCTTCATCTGAAACACTCGGTACAGCGTCAACGTTGTCGAGTGGCGTAACTTCTGTGATGGCTTTCAATGACTGACACTGTGTTTGAATGTCGGCTAGGCGCTCTGTTAATTGCGCTTTGATGCTTTCATCTTGAGCAAACAAGCTCGCGTGAAGTAGGCCTTCGTTTTCTTGGTGGTCGAAACGTAATAGAGTCTCGGCAACGTAGAAAACAAAGTCAGGGCAGTTGTTGGTCGCTTCAGCATCGCCTAGCGGTTCAAAGTTCGCCACGATGTCGTAAGCGAATAGGCCAGCCATGAATAACGCATGTTTGTTATCCGCGTCTTGCTCAAAGCTATGCTGAACCAAACGCAGTGCATCGAATGAAGACGCTTCTCTTAACCGTGAGTCTTCGTCTAATTCGTTACTTGGCTCAACAAAAGTCAGTGTCAATACGTTATCCTCAAGGTCAGATTTGATCTCTGTTTTAACGTTTTGAGCTAGGTGTTCGATTAGCGCTTGACCATTTTGAGTCAACGCCTGAAAGGTTACTTCATGTCCGCGACATACGATGCGAACAGCAGAGTCGATAAGGAGTAGGCTTGTCAGGTTCTGTTTAGATTCAATCTCAGCCGATTCCAACAGCAAACTGTCTGTTTTGTTTTCACACAGAGTATGAAAAACGCTGGTTGGATCTTGCGAGTAAGGAACGGAAGAATTGATGACCTCAATGGTTCCCAGCTTTTTGATTTCAATGGCCTTGTTCACAAGACCTCCTTTATGATTCTTTAAATTTCCTGCCGTACATAGTCGCATAAAGATACCTTTCACCCAATCTAGAATATGGTCAATTCGTTGATTTGTTAGTCAGTTGAATGTGAGATGTTCGACAAATTAAAAAGCCCGCTATGAAAGCGGGCTTAGTGATAACTTTTTTATAAACAAACTGTTTAATTAGAAGTACACGTTGGCCCACCAAGAACTTGTCCAAGTGCGCCACCAATTAAGCTCTGAACTTGCTTCTACTGAAGAAAGTTCTAAAACTTTATCTTTATGGTTTTGGTTAAATTCTTGTAACATAGTGAACCTATCAAATGTGATATTTCGTATTTGCGTACTAGTTAACTAGTTTTGCGCTTGCAGGTCAAGTGCGTTGACACAAATATAACGATAAAAATTGAAAACAATGAAAAAGAATATATGAGAATTGATCTACATAGTCATACAACAGCCTCAGATGGCCGGCTTACTCCACCTGAACTGATTGACCGAGCGCTAGGCTTTAACATCGAAGCGTTAGCGATTACAGATCATGATACGACTGATGGGCTTGCAGAAGCACGCAGCTATATTGCTGATAACAATCTTCCTATTCAGTTGATTAACGGCATCGAGATCTCAACTGTTTGGCAAAACAAAGATATCCATATTGTTGGGTTAAACGTCGATCCTGAATCACCAGAATTGAAAGCGTTAATTGAACAACAGAAGCAACACCGTGTCGGACGTGCAGAGATGATTGCTCAACGTCTTGAGAAAGCGACTCGTGAAGGTGTGTTAGAAGAGGTTAAGTTGATTGCAGGTGATGCACCAATTACTCGAGCTCACTTTGCGAAATGGTTAGTCGACAATGGCTACGCGAAAACCATGCAGCAGGTGTTTAAAAAGTTTCTTACGCGCAATAACCCAGGCTATGTGCCGCCAACATGGTGCTCAATGAGTGATGCTGTCACGGCTATTCATGCTGCTGGTGGTCAAGCGGTATTAGCTCACCCTGCGCGATATGGCCTTACTGCCAAGTGGGTTAAACGCCTTCTCGCTGCATTTGTTGAAGCAAATGGTGACGCTATGGAAGTGGCTCAACCTCAGCAAGCACAACAAGAAAGACGCACACTTGCGGATTATGCTATACAATACAAACTATTAGCCTCCCAAGGCAGCGACTTCCATTACCCATCCCCATGGATGGAACTTGGACGTAATCTCTGGCTACCTTCTGGGGTCGAAGAAGTATGGAAAGATTGGGAGTTTCAAACGGTTTCACCATCTGAATAGTCTTTAGGTGAACCAGCTCCTTCTGATGATAGAGTCGAGAGATTCGATAACGAGGATCAACAATGAGCCAGTTTTTTTATGTACACCCAGATAACCCACAAGCGCGCTTAATTACTCAAGCGGTTGCGATTATTCGCAATGGCGGCGTTGTGGTTTATCCAACAGATTCAGGTTATGCACTGGGTTGTCAGCTTGAAAATAAACAAGCACTCGAACGCATCTGTAAAATTCGTCGAATCGATGATAAGCACAATTTCACTTTGTTATGCCGTGACCTTTCTGAGTTGTCACTGTATGCACGAGTAGATAACGTGGCTTTCCGTTTACTTAAGGCGCACACGCCAGGTGCTTACACGTTTATTTTCAAAGCAACAAAAGAAGTGCCAAAGCGTTTGATGAACGCTAAGCGTAGAACGATCGGTATTCGTGTACCGGACAACAAAATTGCCCTAGATCTTCTAGAAGCAATGGGCGAGCCATTGATGTCGACGTCTCTGATTCTTCCGGGTAACGAGACCACTGAATCGGATCCTGAAGAAATTCGTGACAGCCTAGAGCATGCGGTTGATGTCATTTTGAATGGCGGCTACTTAGGTGAACAACCAACCACGGTTATTGACTTCAGTGACGATGACGCCGTTGTTTTACGTCGTGGTGCCGGTGATCCAGCACCGTTTGAATAATAGCGTTACTGATTAACAGTCTGTAACGAAACAGCAAACCTGCCAGAGTAAATAACAAGTGCTTTTTGGCAGGTTATTTGCGATAATACGCGACCGCGATTTGGTCGCGAAAAATTCATTCGACGTCTGTGAAGACGACAATTAGGTAGAAAAGAGTAAATGAGCGAAAAATTACAGAAGGTTTTAGCGCGAGCTGGTCACGGTTCTCGTCGTGAACTAGAAGGTTTAATCAAATCTGGTCGTGTAAGTGTTAACGGTCAAGTTGCGAAATTGGGTGAGCGTCTTGAAGACGAGAACTCAGTGATCCGTATCGATGGCCACACTATTACAGGCAAAGCCTCTGAAGAAGTGGTTTGTCGTGTACTTGCTTACTACAAACCTGAAGGTGAGCTTTGTACTCGTCACGATCCTGAAGGTCGCCGTACTGTTTTCGATCGTCTACCTAAGATCCGTGGTTCTCGTTGGATTTCAGTTGGTCGTCTTGATGCAAACACATCTGGCCTACTGTTGTTCACAACCGATGGTGAACTAGCTAACCGTCTAATGCACCCAAGCCGTCAGGTTGAGCGTGAGTACCTAGTACGTGTATTTGGTGAAGTAACCGAGCAAAAAGTTAAGAACGTGACTCGTGGCGTTCAACTTGAAGATGGTATGGCTCGTTTCGAAGATGTGGTTTACGCTGGCGGTGAAGGTATGAACCATACTTTCTACGTAGCAATTAACGAAGGTCGTAACCGTGAGGTTCGTCGTCTTTGGGAATCACAAGAAACAACAGTAAGCCGTCTGAAACGTGTACGTTACGGTGATATCTACCTTGATAAGAAACTGCCTCGTGGCGGTTGGAAAGAGCTAGATCTTCAAGAAGTAAACTACTTGCGTGAGCTTGTTGAACTTCAGCCAGAAAAAGAGACTCTGTTGGATCTTGATCCTGCAAACACTTCTCGTAAGCGTGAGCGTTCTCGTAGCCAGAAAATTCGTCGTGCTGTTAAGCGTCACGAAGAGCGCGCAAATGCTCCTAAAGGCCGTAGTAACCAGACTAAGCGTAAGAAGCCTGCAACTCGCGGTACAACAACACCTGATTCAGGTCGTAGTGCTCCAGCGACCAATGGCAAACCTCAGTCTACCAAAAAGCCTAAACTGAACAACGGACGCCCGGCTAAACCGGCTAAGCCAAGATCACGTAAGTAATTACACCAGTAGTTGCTACAGTTCTTAAGCTTAAAGCTTAATCCAACGTTTCGAATACAAAAAAACCTGCTAACTTAGCAGGTTTTTTTTATGTCTTGAATATAGCGCAGTTCAAATCATGTGGAAGTGCTTGATCAGGTAGAAGTGCTTAGCCAGCTCGGCTGACTCGCTACGATTGATATTAGGTCACTTTCAAATGATTCGAGAAGTTGTCACCCTTCGCCATGCGGTCATACAAAATAACATTAACCGCAGCAGCAAGGTTCATGCAGCCATTAGTCGGAACGTAGATGGTTTCACGACAAAAATCCGTGATCTCTTTTTTCAGAGTCCCATCTTCAGGGCCGAAGATATAAAAAGCACGAGGTGGGTGCTTATAATCAGGCAGAGGCTTAGCGCCTTCTATCAAATCAACCGCGATGGGCACGCAGCCAACAGGAATAATATCTTTAAGATCTTCAACACCAATCAAAGGCAACTCAAGATGCTTTTCTTTGGTGTCGGTATGAAACTGTCGAGCGTGGTCATAACGGGTGCCAGTATAAAATACAGAGTTTGCTCCGTAGCAACCAGCTGCTCGCATTACTGAGCCAACATTTTCAGGGGTTTTGGGATTTACTAATCCAACACAGGCATAGCCTTTGGATAGGGTATCTGTCTTTGCTTTGGTCATAATTTTGTAGAGTTGCAGTTTGGTAAAGTGATGAGGCTATGAAGTCGTAAGAAAACCAGCTCAGTACTCTGAGCTGGTTTAAGAAGAGCCTAGTCGCGTTTCCACAAGATGTGACAGAACTTGTGTTCAGGGTCACGGCTGATCAGCAGACGAGCGAATACGTCATCTAAGACATCATCAACTTCATTTACAAGACCAATGCGTACTTCAGCGTAGATCTCTTTGTCGACTTCAAAGCCAACATGTTCAACCCAATCGTCACCAGTTTCAACGAGCTCTGCAGCGCCACGATCTTCAAACTGAGCAGTGAATAGGATCACGTCTGCTGGTTCAAGGTTATCAGGAGCCATCTCTAGAAAGATGTCGTATGCAGTGTCAATTGCGTCGTCGTAAGACATTAGGTCGTTAGCTTCGGTCATAATAAATATCTTAGCTTGCGCGGTTCATGTATTTACGTTCAGCAGTGTTTACAACTACTTTATCGCCAGTCGCGATGTACTCAGGTACTTGGATAGTAAGACCTGTAGAAAGACGAGCGGGCTTAGTACGAGCAGACGCTGATGCACCTTTGATGGAAGGGTCAGTCTCTTCGATAACTAGTTCAACAGATGTTGGTAGCTCAAGAGTTGCTGCGTTGCCGTCGATAAGGATAGCGTACATGCCTTGAGTGTCTTCGTTGATGAACAGCAGTTCGTCTTCGATAGTTTCTCCGTTGAAGATGAACTGTGAGTAATCTTCGTTATCCATGAAGATGTACTCGTTGCCGTCAACGTAAGAGAACATTACTGCTCGCTTAGTTACGTCGATAGTTTCAACGATTTCGTCAGCCTTGTGGCGAACTTCTGTTTTAACGCCAGTTGCTACATCGTGACCACGGAAGCGGTAAATCTTTTGACCGCCACGGCCACCTGGTGTTGTCACTTCGATATCTTTTACTAGTACTGTTTTGCCATCAACATTGATCGCAAAACCTTTTTTAATCTCACTTGCTCTAGGCATTTTGTGTTTGTCCTTATTGGGTCTATCCGTTGATTATATCTCGTAGACGCTATAAATAGGAATAGCTTGAATCATAAAGTCACCTAAGCGATCATAGAGAGACAGTTAAATCATTATTTTATTTACCGAAACGACCTATGCAGCTACCTGTTATTGACCCAACACAGCCATTTCAACCTGAATTTCAACCTGTGGTTAACGATCTGATTACCTTTCTAAAAGGTGGGTTAGGTTCTAATCTGCACAGTGTCTATGTTTATGGCAGTGTGGCACGCAAGCAAGCCGTTGTCGGTCGCTCGAATCTAGATGTGGTTGTGGTTACTCATCGTTCTTTCCCAGACCAACGAACCACGCTGCTGAATACCATTAAATGGCGCTTCCAAAAGAGCTTCCCTCAGGTCACACAAGTGGCGATCAAAACTACCTTGGTGAGCGAGATAGTTGATTTCGACAACATCTTTACGTGGGGCTTTATGCTCAAGCATTTAGCTGTGTGCGTGCATGGTGAAGACTTATCTGATTGTTATGGTGATTTTGAAACAAGTTGGGAAATCGCTAAGCACTGGAATATGGATGCGGAAAACTGGTTAGCGGTGTATCGCAATAAGATCGCCCGAGCAACAACACCAGAGCAGCAAGTCGCCGCGCAGGTGATTATTGCCAAGAAGCTTCTGCGAGCCTGTTATTCTTTGGTTATGTACCGAGACAAGAACTGGTTCGATGCGCCTATGGAGTGCGGTCAACAGTTCTTGAGATATCATCCAGAGAAAGAAGTCGAGATTCAAAGATTGGGTATTTTGCTGTCTGGGCGTGCGATTCCTAAACGTTCAGTAATAGGGATTCTTGATGGCTTTGGTGAATGGCTGGTTAAGCAGTATCAGAAAACTGAGTTTCGAATCGGATAGGGCTTCGTAAGCTATCCGTTGATATGAAAAAGCAGAGCGAGTTAAGAACTCCTCTGCTTTTTTCGTTTTGATGTCCGGTTCGAGTTTTAATAGATATCTCGAGTCTAATGTCGCCTCGAAAAGAGAATTAAATCTAGAACAGGCCTAGTTGCTGCCCGCTAACTCTTTCAAAATCTAAACCAATGAAGGGCAAAATCGCTTCTGCGACCGGTTTAATCTGCTTGTCGATGTAATGTTGATAATCGATGCCACTCTTTAAGTACTCCTTGGGCTCAGGACCACTCAGCGTAATCAAATATTCAATACGTCCTTTGTTTTGGTATTGAAGTGGGCGACCGAGCTGAGCATTGATCTCATCGGCTAATCTTGCTGCGCGAACCTGTGGCGGAATGTTCTTCTGGTATTCATGCAATTTACGGCGCAAGCGCTTTTGATAAACCAGTAGGTCATCGTGTTTGCCTGCGGATGTTTCATCGACAAACTGTCTAACATAATCACTTGGATCTTGGTCGTGAAAGACCATCTCATACAAGGTTTGTTGGAACTGTTGTGCGAGAGGCGTCCAATCGGTTCGTGCACTTTCAAGGCCTTTAAAAATGATCTTCTCTTGGTCACCTTGATTGATTAAGCCTGCATAACGTTTCTTCGATCCTGTCTCAGAGCCCCGAATTGTCGGCATTAGAAACTTGCGGTAATGGGTCTCGTATTCCAATTCAAGTATCGAGGTGAGGTTGTAGACCTCTTTCAGGTGATTCGTCCACCAGTCGTTGATGTAAGCCACAAGAGAGTGACCAATCTCGTCTGCTTGTTCTTGCTCAAAACTGCCATTAAGAGACACGAAAGTTGAATCGGTATCTCCGTAAATTACTTGATACCCTTTATCTTCGATCAGAACCTTGGTTTGCTTCATGATCTCATGACCACGCATGGTGATCGATGACGCCAATCGAGTATCAAAGAAACGACAACCAGAAGAACCCAGCACGCCATAGAAAGAGTTCATGATGATCTTAATCGCCTGAGAAAAAGCTTTCTCGTTGTTTTTCTTTGCGACATCACGCGCTGCCCAGAGATTTTCGATCATCTCTGGTAGAAAGTGCTTAGAGCGGTGGAATTGACCGCCACGAAATCCAGCCACTGCTTGGTCTTCTTCAGAGCCTAACTCTAACTTTAGCCCTTCAATTAACCCCATCGGGTCAATTAAGAAAGAACGAATGATCGATGGGTAAAGGCTCTTAAAATCGAGTACCAACACAGAGTCATAAAGGTTGGGAATCGAATCCATCACATAACCACCGGGGCTAGCGATCCAGTTCTCAGGCTCTAAGTTCGGCGCGACGTAACCTGCTCGGTGTATCTGAGGCATGTATAAGTTAGTAAACGCAGCGACAGAGCCGCCAACGCGATCAAGTTCAACACCGGTTAATCGAGAGCGCTCAATCGCGAAGTCGAGTAGGTGAGTGTGTTCGAAGATGCGATTTACTAGCACGCAGTCTTGAAGGTTGTACTTGGCGAGCGAAGGCTTATCGAACTTAAACATCCGGTTTATCTCATCCATGCGGTCGTGAACGTTATGGATGTCTTTGCCTTCGCCGAGTAGCTCTTGAGATACCGATTCAAGAGACCAAGAGCGGAAGTGGTAGGTCGCTGTCTTGAGCATATCGATACCATCCAAGACAACGCGGCCTGGAATCGTGATAAAACCTTGCTGATTTTGAGCGGAACTGCGGAAAAAGCTCGGTTGATTGTCTCTACCGATACTGAGTTTCACTTCGTTCCATTCCGAACGCTTGTGCAGCAGTCTAAAGTCGAAATCAATGACATTCCAACCGATGATGATGTCCGGGTCAAACTCGGAGAACCACGCAATCATAGCTTCAAGCAGCGCTTTCTCGTTGGTAACCCATTGGATATTGGTATCTGCTTCTTGTGGATCGCCAATCATTATCACTCGGCTATCCATTGGACTGTCTAGGCCGATGGAATAAAGCACACCTTTTTCCGAACACTCAATATCAAGCGAAACCACAGACAAGTTTGGCAAGTAATCGCCAGCTCGACATTTTGTGTTCGATACTCTGCGATGCTGTCTTTTTGGAGTGATGGTGCCTGTGAATTCGATACTGCCCTTGATAAAGCGTTCCATCAAGAAACGATCGGCCAGTCGAATATCACTTTCAAAGGTTTGGATCTCTTCACCGTTAAAGGCTTGAGCTAAACTAAAGCTGCTTCTCGATAAGGAAGTGTAACAAGCGGCTAAAGGGGTTTGGTCAAATGTGGCTAGTTCTAGGGACTTGAATTGGCAATCAATCGACTCTTTCGCTGCGATTGCCCGACATTCTTCAACATCAGATTGAGCAACAAAAAAGACAGGCTTTTCGTTTTGAATAGTCAGTAGCGTAGGGCCTTTAGGGGTGCTTAACCACAAGTCGATTTGTGTGCGTCCTGAAAAGTCTCTTGCTTGTCTTGTGAGTACAAAGCCTTGCTGAATATCCAATGTAGTAACCTATTGAAATTGGGAATCGAATACTACCACCTAGCGACCCTCAGCGCATAACAGGCAGCAAAAATACTAACTAAATTCTAGTTAACAGAGGCAAATAACAGGACTCTATAAGCAAATAAGTGAAATTGTCGCGAATGGCTATTCAATGGTATTGAAAATATCTTTATCTTGTGTAATTTTATTGGGTGTTGTTTTAACTGGTTGATTTTTAGAAAAAGCTTGTTGTTTTAGTTGGCTTATTTGTTAATAAGTACTTGCTAAAGTTCGTGTTTCAGCACATATTCAACAGAGCTTTTTTTTAGTAATTAAGTTAAGATGTACTCAATGCTGCGATTCACTGTTCCTTTGTTCAATTGTTTCAAACAGATGAAATGACACAGTGGTTGCAGAGCCAATTAATAGTGTGGAGATACAAGTTTGATAAATGTTTTCCTTGTAGATGATCACGAGCTGGTTCGCACAGGGATACGACGTATTATTGAAGACGTCCGTGGAATGAACGTAGCAGGGGAAGCTGAAAGCGGTGAAGATGCTGCAAAATGGTGTCGTACTAACAATACTGACGTTATTTTGATGGATATGAATATGCCTGGTATTGGTGGCTTAGAAGCAACCAAGAAAATCTTGCGTTTCAACCCTGATGTTAAAATCATCGTTTTAACTGTTCATACGGAAAATCCGTTTCCAACTAAAGTGATGCAAGCTGGAGCTGCTGGTTACCTTACTAAAGGGGCAGGTCCGGATGAAATGGTAAATGCAATTCGAGTGGTTAATAGTGGCCAACGATACATTTCGCCAGAAATTGCGCAGCAGATGGCTTTGAGCCAATTCTCGCCTGCGTCTGAAAATCCATTCGCAGACTTATCTGAACGTGAACTTCAAATCATGATGATGATTACCAAAGGTCAGAAAGTGACGGATATTTCAGAACAACTCAATCTAAGTCCTAAAACAGTCAACAGTTACCGCTACCGCTTGTTCAGTAAGCTGGATATCAGTGGCGATGTAGAGCTGACGCATTTAGCGATTAGACATGGAATGTTAGACACTGAGACCCTTTAACACTGAGATCGTATAGTGACCAACTTGTTTGACTCAGTCTCATTCCTCAAGACAGTAACAGAGCAGCCCGGCGTTTATCGAATGTATAACGCCGAGGCTGTTGTTATTTACGTCGGTAAAGCTAAGAACCTCAAAAAACGCCTTTCCAGTTATTTCCGTAAAAAAGTCGACAGTGAAAAAACACGCGCTTTAGTCAGCAATATTGACAAGATCGATGTCACTGTAACGCACACGGAAACAGAAGCGCTCAT
Source organism: Vibrio sp. 10N.237.312.B06 (assembly GCF_041464685.1). NCBI lineage: Bacteria > Pseudomonadati > Pseudomonadota > Gammaproteobacteria > Vibrionales > Vibrionaceae > Vibrio > Vibrio sp. 10N.237.312.B06. The sequence goes on along the minus strand of NZ_JBFSPI010000023.1, from coordinate 44,949 downwards.
CCTTGAGCATAACTACATCAAGCAGTACTTGCCTAAATACAACGTACTTTTGCGTGATGATAAGTCGTACCCTTATATTTTTATTAGCGGTCACAAGCATCCTCGTTTGTCGATGCATCGTGGTGCTAAAAAGAAAAAGGGCGAATACTTTGGTCCTTACCCTGATTCCGGCGCTGTGCGTGAGACGTTGCACCTACTACAAAAAATCTTTCCTGCTCGCCAGTGTGAAGATACGGTTTATGCCAACAGAACGCGCCCGTGTTTGATGTATCAGATTGGCCGTTGTGCTGCGCCATGTGTCAGCTCAATCATCTCTGATGAAGAGTACAGTGAACTTATCGACTACGTTCGTCTGTTCTTGCAAGGGAAGGACAAGTTAGTCCTTGAGACGCTCATCGAAAAGATGGACACAGCAAGCCGAGAGCTTCGCTTTGAGCAAGCTGCCGCGTTCCGTGACCAAATCCAAGCGATTCGACGCGTGCAAGAACAACAATATGTATCCGACGATTCAATGGAAGATATGGACGTGTTGGGCTTTGCTCAAGAGAATGGCGTAGCGTGTATTCATATCTTGATGATTCGCCAAGGCAAGGTTTTAGGCAGTAGAAGCCATTTCCCGAAAATTCCCAACAATACGGTGCGAGAAGAGGTTTTTTCGAGCTTTTTAAGCCAATATTATCTTGCGCATAATGAAGCGAGAACCATCCCAACTCGTTTGATTCTCAATGCCGATTTGATGGAAGATATCACACCGATTCAAGAAGCCTTGTGTGAAGTGGCGGGTCGTAAGATTCACTTCAATACCAACCCTTCAGGTACTCGAGGTCGTTACCTTAAACTGTCGAATACCAATGCATTGACGGCTATTACCACCAAGATTAATCACAAGATGACCATCAACCAGCGCTTTAAAGAGCTTCAAGAAGTGTTGTCGATGGATGCGATTAAACGAATGGAATGTTTCGATATCAGTCATACCATGGGTGAAAGCACAATTGCGTCTTGTGTGGTGTTCAATCAAGAAGGGCCGGTTAAACCCGAATACCGTCGTTACAACATCACCGGGATTACTGGTGGTGATGACTATGCGGCCATGGCTCAGGCTCTTGAGAGGCGTTACTCGAAGCAACTTGATGTCGATAAAATTCCAGACATCATCTTCATTGATGGTGGTAAGGGGCAACTGAATCGCGCTCACGAGATTGTTTCTCAATATTGGGGTGATTGGCCATTTCGACCAAGAATGATGGGTATCGCGAAAGGTGTGACCCGTAAGCCGGGTTTAGAAACCTTAGTTACTCTTGAAGGTGAGGAATTTAACTTACCAAGCGATGCACCAGCGTTGCACCTTATCCAGCACATTCGTGATGAAAGCCATAATCACGCGATAGCAGGGCACAGAGCGAAACGAGGTAAAACTCGCCGAACCAGTGCTTTGGAAGGAATCGAAGGGGTAGGACCGAAACGTCGTCAATCTTTGTTGAAATATATGGGTGGCTTACAAGAACTTAAGCGTGCAACTGTCGAAGAAATAGCCAAAGTGCCGGGCATTAGTCATTCTTTGGCAGAAAACATTTATCAAGCATTGAAACAATAGTAAAAATCCCGCACCATTAAAGCGCAATTGATAAGAGCCTAATAATATGCGTTTGAATATACCTAACATTTTGTCCTTACTGAGACTATTTTTAATCCCAGTATTCGTTGTTGTTTTTTACCTACCTTATGAATGGGCTCCTTTTGCTGCTGCAATGGTGTTTTGGGTAGCGGGTTTTACTGACTGGCTAGATGGCATGCTGGCTCGTAAACTAGGACAAACGTCTCGCTTTGGTGCCTTTATTGACCCCGTGGCGGATAAGGTGCTCGTTGCTACTGCTCTTATCTTAGTTACCGAGCATTATCACTCGATCTGGGTGACTATTCCTGCTGTGACCATGATTGGTCGTGAAATTATCATCTCGGCGCTTCGTGAATGGATGGCTGAAATCGGCAAACGTGCAAGCGTTGCGGTATCTTGGGTTGGTAAAGTGAAAACCGTTTCTCAGATGTTTGCTCTTTGGGTACTTATCTGGCGATACGACGACTGGATGGTTTGGGTGGGTTACATTGCACTCTATGTTGCAACCGTTCTTACTTACTGGTCAATGGCGCAATACTTGATGGCCGCCAAAGATGATTTGTTAGACGAAAAACACCATTGATGAAGAAGCGAGCTGAGGCTCGCTTTTTTGATCTTTAACCTAAGGTTAAATTATCAATAGTGGATATCTAATGTGATATAGATCTCCTTTGAATAGCCTGTCCACAAAGTGCTTTGCACACAAAGTCAGCTATTTAGCCTGTTTCGTATAAAATCTATTCAAACGAATTAAAAATACAAAAATAATATTGACTCAAACGCTCGAATCCGTAGAATGCATCCCGTACCCAAGAGGATGGCAATAAGCGATTCGATTGGAGTTATTAAGGCGCCTTGGCAGAGTGGCTATGCAGCGGATTGCAAATCCGTGGACCTCGGTTCGACTCCGGGAGGCGCCTCCATTATCTCTTTCGTAGAGTAATGAAAATGCGATACTAGCTCAGTTGGTAGAGCGCAACCTTGCCAAGGTTGAGGTCATCGGTTCGAACCCGATGTATCGCTCCAAAATTTGTAATGTTGATTCATTTTGACATTAAGATGGTGTTTTACTTTTCAGTAATCGGCATCGCAATAAAGAATTGCGTGCCCTGGTGGTGGAATTGGTAGACACAAGGGATTTAAAATCCCTCGACGTTCGCGTTGTGCCGGTTCAAGTCCGGCCCGGGGCACCATCTATTTGATTGTTACCTTGTTGGGTAGTAATCAACAGAGTCGTTCTCTTAAAACACGACTTGAAGGCGCCTTGGCAGAGTGGCTATGCAGCGGATTGCAAATCCGTGGACCTCGGTTCGACTCCGGGAGGCGCCTCCATCACTTAGAAAGCCCGATCAGAAATGGTCGGGCTTTTTTACGTCTTTAGGAAAGTGATTTGGCTTTTGAGTGTTGCTAGTTAAAAGGTCCAAAGCTGATCAGTGAACTGTACTTTTTCGATACTGGATAACACGTTCAAGCCGTCACGCGAAACAACGGTATCATTTAGCTGAAATTTACCATTCCCCAGATCATGAATTTGGTATTCACTTTTAGGGCCATGAGCGATCACTGTATTTACCCCCGCGTTTCCGGTTACGCGGTTGTCATGCTCGTTGATCTCAATATTCGCATCATTGTTACCTGATAGCGTTAGTTTAGTCAGATATTGAGAGTGATGAGTATAGGACGTCGCTGGGTCATACTTCATTTTAAATGTTCCGGTGAATGTATCGGCAAGGTATGCATCGTAAGTCAAGGTTGGAGAGAAAATCTGTTCTACTATCGCTTGTGCATCGGGGTCTTCTTTTGAGAAATCGTCGCGGGTTTTAACTTGGTATAACCCCCACATACCTTTGCCGTTGTATGCTCCCCAAAGCCCGTAGTAGCTATCAATTACAGCGGCAAAGTACTCTTGATCAACACTGACTTCTTCTTGCCACTCTTCTAAAATATCACGGGGTGGTGTGTAAGCATGGTGTAATGCTTGTCTCTGTATCGCATTAAATTCTTTTTGAAATTCAGGTAATGCGGTTACTGCATCTTCAGGCGCGTTAAAAACCCCGATGCCATAGTCATGGACTAAATGCAGTATTTCCTCATAAGAGGCGTCACGATGTTCTTCATAATCTTGTTGGACATACCATTCACCGCCTTCAACCTGAATCTCTTCTTCGAACAAGGGCTGCCCGGGCAAGTCATCGTTGTATCGTGGCTCATCGTAATAATTCATTAGCTTTAGTATTGCGCCATTGTTGGCCATCGCGTTTGCAATCTCGCGTTTTGAGTCAGTGCTCCCATACTTAGTGCCATCAACAGGGGTTAGATAGTGGTTGAGAACATTGACGGCTTTGACTATTTGATAATCGCTCAGGCGATCCATAATCAAAATATGGATAGATTTGCCATTCGGGGCATTGACCGCTACATATCGGTTGTAGCCTGCTTGAGAGTATTCAACGAATTGAGAGGGAACGGCTTCAATCGTGACCCCATGTACAACTGACGGTGCTGCGTTTGCCTGATTGAATAGCGATTTATTGTGATTTGAACCGCATCCAATGAGAAAGATAGCTGTCGCTAAGGTAGCTAAAGATAGAGTTTTCATGACACACCTTATTATTCATACTAAGTATCAATATACGGAACTGCAGTGCGTTGTTTAGTGACAGAAGTTGCTGTTAGACAAACCCATACAATACCTTACAAATCGAGGCTAAATTCGTTGCTACTAACTTTACCGGCTGCGAGTGAAGTAAAAATGAAAGCCTCAAATAAATGGGCTTGATTTTGCTACCAAATTTGAGTTCTTTGTTAGGGGTGATTACTTGTCGTTTCAAGATACGTGAGAGTGGCTTGAAGAGTCGTTGAGGATCGGTGATCTAATTCACTTTCAAGTATTTCATAAACAGTATGTGCTTCAAAGTTTGCCAACTGTGGATAAAGTAACGGCTCTTCCAAAAGCAACCCAATCAGTTTCTTATGGGGACACACACCACTAAGCGCAAGTTGATTGAGCGCTGCGTGCTGAATGCCGATATACGAATGTTTGATTAATTCTAATAATTGTTGCTCGTCATTGATGTGTTTTATTAAGCCGACTCTTAAAGATAAGCAGGGTGATGACATCAGTGACAAACGGTTCTGTTGTATCCAATCATCGCCAAGCCAGACGAGGATGTCGCCGATATTTTCGGATTGCTCATCTAGCAAGAGTTCTAACACGAGTAGATTAAAGCGTGATGTTTGTACATCGGAAAAGCTTATGCTGTGTCTACATAAGGCATGAATCAAGGCGTAAAACGCCGCTTTGGTTAGATAACTTATTTTGTCGTCAGAGCAAAGGCTGCGCAGCCATGTTTTGTTTGAGCAAAACTCTAGAGCGATCGCTTGATTTTCTAGAGCCTCTATCTTTGCAGATCTGTTAGAACGCTTCTTTACTGAAGTAGAAGTAGATGCGACCGTAGAGATAGCTGGTGAGTGAGCTTGTTTTAATGCATCAAGTGTTGATGTAATAAGTGCTGGTTGAGCATTAGCGTCAATGATTTCCGCGCTAATCATTTCATTTATAGGGGCAATGTTCGTTGCTGTTCTACTTTTTACTGAAGAAGCCGCAACTATGATACCTGATGTCCCTAAAGTGAGTTCTTTTAAATAGCTTTGGTGGCTAGTTTTTGGGTTTTTCGAAAGGTGTTCAATTAACAGTCGCTTGATAGAGTTACTGCAAGCTTCCTGCTGAAGTTGTTGACGAATAAAGGCGACGCTAAGTTGTTCGAAAGTTTCAGTTAATAAGCTGTTTAGGCTGTCGAGTTGTTCTGACTCTTCCAACTTTGAAAACACTTGATAGAAAATGGGTATAAAGTGGTTAAGTTGCAGCTGTTTGTGCTGACTCTCCAAACTGCAAATCAGCAGAATAACCGACGTGGCTACATTCGGTTTATTTTGAAGTTGGTCAATGACATGCAGTTTATCTTTGTTACTCAGTAGCCCTGTGAGTGAGTTGAGCGGCATACCAGATAGGAGCAATTCAAAATTAAGGTGCTTTATATCTACTAGGTAATTCCATTTCGCTAATTGATGTACGGAACTTTTTCTTATTGATGGATCTGAATGAGACAGGCCGTTTAAAAACACCTGCAGATATTCACGACAATCCATTTCAGATAGACGCTGAAATGCCACTTTTTGGCAGCTAATATCAGGGTGTTGTGTGGCTTTGTATAATACGACTTTGTCTTGAGTGTTTCTCAAAAAAATCCGAGTATCAGCGGTGCTTTTGAGTACGTTGTTTTCATTTAGCAGAGTCGGGAAGTGGCGAGAAAGTAAAGCAATGAGTTTGCCTTTTAGATCTGGCTCGGGGTCATTCTGAAGTCGGTGTAGTAAACGCAGAGACTGTTCGTGATCTAGTTGGTGTTTGTGATTGTCTAAAATCCGCGCAGCTATCAAGCTGATGTCATCTCCGTCATTCCAACCTCCATCCCAGTAGTCATTTTCGTCGCATACTGCTTCTAATAATACAGGAACAGCGAGTAGAGAGTGTTGGTTGTTCTCAATAGCCATTAACGATGACAATTTAATTTCGCTGTCGTCCCAGTATTGATAGCAGTTGAGGATGGGCTCAATAGGCGCTCCATTATCTAAAGCGAGGCATTCAAGACTCGTGAGAACAAGGTCAGGATTCTGGGACTCTAACCTTTCTATAATCAGATATTTAGTGTTTTGAAAACGGCTTAATATTTGTGCTGCCAATACCTGTTCGGATAGGTTTCCAGTCAAGTAGATGTGTTTAACTTTGTGAAGTAATTTATCTAGAGACATATATTCAAGCACCACTGAATTAACAAGTTTGAATAATAACTCTTATCATTTCTAATTGTATGATCCTAATCATATCTTTAATGTTTCATGTGTTAATAATAGGGGTAGATGATAGTAACCCCGAAGGAATGTCGATGAGCATCGCACTAAAAAGCTTGGTAGGAGTGTGTGCCCTTTTCTCTGCAACTCTATACGCCGCTCTGCCCCCTATGAGTATAAATACGGCGAAGGCAGAACTCGGTAAACGACTGTTTTTTGATACGCGCTTGTCCGGGGACGACTCGATATCGTGCTCCAGTTGCCACATTCCATCTAATGGTTTTTCTTACCCTGAACCGTTGAGCCCTGCCTATACGGGGAGTGATGGATTTCGCAATGCTCCAACACTTATTAATACAGCCTATAAAGAGGTGTGGTTTCACGATGGTCGTATTGGCACCAACCTAAACGATGTGGTGCGGGAGAATATCACTGAAGACTGGCTGATGAATATGGACATGCGTTTGATGCAGGAACGCCTCAAACAAGATCCAATATACGTCGAGATGTTTAAAGCGGCCAATCTTGGAGAACCGTCAAATGGCGGAGTACGCAAAGCTCTGCCTGAATACCTAAAAACATTGACTTCGAAAAACGTCCCTTTTGACAAGGGTGAGCTTAGCGACTTAGCGAGCCAGGGAGAAAAACTGTTCACAGGCAAAGCGGGGTGCAGCCAATGCCATAGTGGCGCGCTGTTTTCGGACGGAAAGGCACACAATACCGGAGTGCCAGAAAATCATGAGATATTTTTAGACCCCATGCGACATCAATCTTTTCTTGCCTACAACATGTTTATGGGTGTGCAAGATTACTTAACGTTAAAGCGCGATGTTGGTGCGCATGTTCAAACTCATAAAGCGGATGGTAGCGATCGCGGTAAGTTCATAACGCCAACGCTGCGAGAGCTCAGTCAAACTGCGCCGTATATGCACAATGGCATGCTTGCCACGCTTGAAGATGTGGTTGAATTTTATAATCAAGGTGGTGGCGAAGACTCAAACAAAGACTCTCGACTTACCACGCTTTCCCTAACGGACTATGAAAAAAAGGCGCTGGTGGCTTTTTTGGAATCGTTATCTGGAGACGCCCTTATAGGCGAAGAATACGAATGGTTAGACTATGACTTCGGCTACGAATACACGGAGGATTGGTCAAATGCTCGTAACTAAACGCTCTGTATTAAAGGCAGCACTCTTTATTCTTATTGGGATGACGGGGCTTCCCAATGTTGTTAATGCAAAGGTACAGCTTGAGCCTCTAGGGGAGGTGCCTGTGCCTGCGGATAATAAACAAACACCCGAAAAAATTGAGTTGGGAAAGATCTTATTTTATGACGGTCGGCTAAGTGGCGATACGACTAGCCCATGTGCTGGTTGCCATATTCAATCTCAGGGCTGGGGTTTTCCTGATGACTTATCCATGGGATATCCGGGTACGGTACATTGGCGTAATAGCCAAACGATTATTAATGCGGCTTATTATGACAAATTTTTCTGGGCGGGCAGCGCTATGTCATTGGAAGCGCAAGCCAAAGATGCTGCGAAGGGCGCGGTCGCGGGTAATGGTGAAGATGACATCATGGAAGCGCGTTTAGCGTTAGTACCTGAGTATGTTGAACGTTTTAAGCGAGTGTTTGGTGATGATACTCCGAAAATACACAACGCTTGGCGTGCTATAGCCGCGTTTGAACGTACGATGATTCAACGCGACACACCAATAGACAACTATTTACTCGGTGACAAAACCGCTTTGTCTGAGTCCCAATTGAAGGGTAAAGCACTGTTTGAGGGCAAAGCGAATTGCATAGCTTGTCACAACGGGGCTTTGGCTTCTGACCAGAAATTCTACAACATTGGCGTGCCGCCAAGCCCTTGGTGGAATGATGATGGACTGGCACAGATAACGTTTCGATTTGAGCTTTATTCTAAAGGTGTCTCCGAAGAGATGTACCGCACTACAAAGGCTGATCCCGGTGCTTACTTTCGTGCAAAACGTAAAGAGATGTTAGGTAAGTTTCGCACGCCAAGCCTACGTTATACAAAATACACTGCGCCCTACATGCACAATGGCACTATTCCAACGTTAGAAGCGGTGATTGATTTCTACGACCGAGGTGGTGTGGCGGATGACGGACGTACTACTGGTTACCCTCAGACAAAATCTGCTTTGATTCAACCTCTCGGTTTAACGGAGCAAGATAAAAAGAACTTACTGAGCTTTATCGAAGCATTTTCAGGTGAACAGATTTTTATTGAAGAGCCGACAATTCCAGAATACCAACCGTTATTTACTAAAGAAGAACTTGCTGGAGCAGAAAAATGATCGCCAACTCAGAGCAACATTCGAGTAATCGACACAACAAATGCATGATGTCACGACGTGATTTTTTACTCTATTCCGGCGCGGCGACTGCCGTCTCTATGGTTCCTCTTACCTTATTTGCAGGAACGGATTCTGAAACTCAGGTTGAAGGTCGTATTGTTGGTTACCCGCGTAAGAAAATCGCAAAGTTAAGTCAACTCAGTAACCACATTCCGGTTCACTTTCAATATCCAGATGAAGGAAAAAATTCGATTGCGATGCTGGTTAAATCCAACATCGAATGTGGCGGTGGGATAGGGTTACAGCGAGATATTGTGGCGTACTCGATGACGTGTACTCATCAAGGTGGGCCTTTAACCGGTGCTTATAAAGCAACAGGGGAGCATCGCATTGTCGGGCAGTGTCCATTCCACCTCTCTACATTTGATTTACGACGTCATGGCATTATGGTTTCTGGTCAAGCCTTTGAGAGCTTACCTCAAGTACTGCTGGAGCTAGAAGGTGATGATATCTATGCGGTCGGGGTTATGGGATTGATCTTTGGTCGCATGGAAAACCTGATCGATGTGGAGGTAATCTAGATGACTCAATCTCCTGCAAACAATCAATTTAATCAAAACCATTCATACCTTCAACCGAGCAGTACTTTATTGCCGCCTGCTGGTGCGGAAGTCATCACAACAGCATGTGACTATTGTATTGTTGCGTGTGGTTACAAAGTCTATCGTTGGCCTGTGAGTAGCCCTTCAGGAGGGCCTGCTGCAAGTGAAAATGCATTTGGTGTCGATTTCCCGGTTCATGCTCTGCAAGCTTGGGTTTCGCCACAGCAACATAATATTGTTTCGCATAATGGCAAACCACACCATGTGGTTGTAGTGGCAGACAAAGACATACAGGTCGTCAATAAAGGCGGTGATTCTTCGGTTCGTGGTGGACTGCTCGCAAGAAAGCTTTATAACCCAGAAACACCAACCAAAGATCGATTGAAGCAACCACTTGTTCGAATTAACGGTCAGTTACAACCGGTAGAATGGGATTTTGCGTTGGATATAGCAGCCCAAGTCGGCCGTCATGTGATTGATACGCACGGTTCAAACAGTTACTGCGTAAAAACCTATTCCTATCAGTATATTGAAAACACCTATGCAATAACAAAGTATGCATTGCGCCATGTCAATACCGCGAATTTTTCGTTTCATGACACGCCGTCAGATGTCACTGCAACCCCAGGGTTTCGAGATGCGGGTTTTGATAATTTTGCTCCAAGTTATGATGATTGGGGCGCGGCAGATACTTTGATGATCTGCGGAACAGATCCGTATGAGACAAAAACCATCATCTTTACGCAGTTTATTATGCCAGCGGTGCATCGTGGGATGAAAACCGTGATTTTGAACCCTCGTGAAACCGCTGGAATAGCGTGGCTTAAAGCTCAAGGTGGATTGCACCTCGATATCAATCCCGGTAGCGATAATCTTGTGATTGGTGCAATTGCTCGAGTGATCTTAGAGCAAGGCTGGCAAGACAATGAGTGGATTGAAAACTGGGTCAATAATAAATGGGAATCGAGCTCAGGTTTTGGTCAGGGTACTCGTAATACGCCATGGCAATGGAGAACCACTTGGGGCAAATTCCAAACGAATGGCTTTGATGATTATAAGCAATGGAATTTGGAGCAGAAAGAGTACGCACCTGAGTATGCCGCATCGATCGCGGGTATTGATGTGGAGAAGATCCACAAAGCCGCTGAGATGTTGGCAATGCCAGTCAACGGTCAACGAGTTAAAGCCTCAATTGGTATAGAGAAGGGCTTTTATTGGTCGAATAATACAGGGAATACCAACGCCATCGCCTCCCTTGCAACGATAATCGGTACTGGTGGCCGAGAAGGGCGTGTGATTGGTCGATTTGGTGGGCATCAACGTGGTGGACTAGCCGGTGGGAAACTACCAAGGAATAAGTCACCTGAAAAAGTCGCAGGTAGGCGCAGGCGCTCAATAGACACCGATAGATATCTCTATTCCGGGCATACCCGTATGGCCCATGTCATTGGTACAACATGGATTCAAGCTATGTGTGGTAGTTATGGGTTGAAAGAGAAATTCACCGACTTAACAACACGTAATCCTCACCAAGCGATGCGACGTGATAAACAGCACATTATAGATACACTCAAAAAGCGTGCAGATTCCGGTGGAATGGTCGTCATCAATCAAGATATTTATTTACGTGATCCTATTGGTAAACAATTCGCTGATATCATCTTTCCGGCCGCGACTTGGGGGGAAGAGGATTTCATGCGTGCTAATGGTGAGCGTCGTCTACGCCTTTACCAAAAGTTCGCTGATGCGCCGGGTCAGGCTAAGCCAGACTGGTGGATTGTTGCTCAAATGGCTTCGCGAATGGGGTACGACGGGTTTGATTGGCAAAACTCAAATGACGTAGCTGAAGAGTCATCACGATTTAGCCGTGGTAGCCGTAAAGATTTCAATATGATTAAAGTCGCAGCACATGCTGAAGGAAAAACTCTTCATCAAAAGCTCGCTGAATTTGGTACCGAAGGAATCCAAGGGCCTGTTTTTTATAACTATGACACCAAAAAGCTGATTGGCACTAAGCGCCTACATGACACTGAAATGAGTTGGGATGATCTGGTCGATAAAGGGCTGCAAGATGGCCCTCAAGGCGCCAATATTATGCGTAAACAGCTCACTCAATTTAATAGTCAGACGGGGAAGGTCAATCTTCAAAAACATCCTTGGGATCTGTTTAGTGATTTTCATCGTTGGCTTACCCCAAAACAGGACGAGTTATGGTTTTCGAATGGTCGTATTAACGAGATTTGGCAGTCAGGGTTTGATGATACCGAACGCAGGCCTTACATCACTCATCGTTGGCCTGAAAACTGGATTGAAGTACACCCGGAAGATGCGGACAAACGGGGCATAGAAGCCGGAGATGAAGTACTGGTGTACTCGGAGCGGGTGGCCAATTTTAAAGATACGATTCTGGGTATCGAGTCAGACGATTTTCAGTTTAGTAACCTAATGAAAAATGGTCACATTCAACTGGATTACGCGGAGATTAAAGCCGTTGCGATTGTCACCTCAGCCACGAAAAAAGGTGTGTTGTATTGTAATATGATGGACATGAAGAACCCAGCGAATGCTTTAACAACAAGGGTAGTTGACCAAATCAGTGGTAACTACAACTACAAAATGGGCGTCGCCAAAATAAAGAAAATTGGCGAATCAAAATATAAGCGTGAGTTTGAAGGGTTCTCCTTTGCACCACGTAACATTGTGTAAGGGAAGTTTATGTTTGGCGTATTATTGGTTTTGCATGTATTGGCTGCCACCATTTGGACGGGAGGGCACATTATTCTCAGCGTCGTTATCCTTCCTAAAGTCTTGAAACACCGTTCTCCAGAAATGTTATTGGAATTTGAGCAAGGGTACGAAAAGGTGGGAATACCTGCTTTGGTAGTTCAAGTGGTGACCGGGTTGATGCTCGCTTATCACATGTTACCGGACGTTAGCTTATGGTTTGATATGTCGATTCCACTGGCTCATGGCATTGCCGCTAAATTGACGTTGCTGTCTCTGACGGTATTGCTAGCCCTAGACGCACGCTTTCGTGTGATTCCAAAACTATCGAAGGACAACTTGGTTGATATGGCGCTGCACATTGTGCCGGTGACCATTATTTCAGTTTTGTTTGTGGTTGTCGGAGTGTCATTTAGAACGGGTTGGCTAGTTTGATCTGTTTTTACGTTTAGTGCGGAATATTTGACAATGTCTAAGTTAGATAAGTTAGATAAGTAACAAGAAACAGCGCCAATTCGGCGCTGTTTCTTGTTACTGACCCCTTAGCCTGTCTTCAGGCTGGCATTCCTATCTCACATCAACAGAGAGCTGATGTGTGATAGGCAGGGACAAAGGTTATTGAACCTTTTGCTCTGCTTGATCGAGCAAGCCTTGCATCTTTTTCTGAGCTCTGCGACTCACACGTTTTTTGGCCGCGGTGCGAGCTTCTTCTAAGTTAACACTAGGATCACCAACAACCACAAGTGCCACCATTCCGTGTCGGTGATGTACTTTACATTTTATGCCATAAACTCCGGGCTTATCAAAAGTGACTTCCTGAGCGTTTGACCCGGATATCATAAGAGGTTTAGCACCGTCAGGAAGCATCCCTTGAATGCTATGAGCAGTATGAGAGCCAACGGTTCCTTTAAAAAGCACCTTGTCACCAGGTTCGATTTCTACGTAATCAGGAATGAATTGATACATCTTGTCGATGTTTTCAGAATTCATGTCCATCACTTGTTTGATGACCTTTGTTTCAGCAAACGCAGGGGCTGCAATAATAGATAGGATTAGTAAAATTAGGCGCATCGTATTCACTCTGTTAAATAAGAATTATTTTCAACAATGCTAATTTATTCAGGGTTTGGTTGGAAGTTGATTTTTACATCACACATGTGAATCAAAAGGGTTCTTGTGTTAGATCAAGCAAACAAACCGATGACCCAAGTTATAAACTGAGTTCATCTCGACATTAAAGGGCGAACAGCTTTGTTTACATTACGAATAGGTAGGAGTGGTTTTCACAATTACACATAGTTTTTCACGCAAACGGTGTTCTACATGTATTTATAGGCTTCTATATATATTTATAAGAAGCCAAATGAAAATGATTGTCATTTACTTACGTTGTTGGTAACCTATTGTGAAACTTTACAACATTCCGCTTAGTGCACTGAAGTGTATATAAAACCCCGCTAAACCCTATCTAAACTATGGTTATTCGTTTGCTTTGCTTGTTAATTAAGCATATCTACCTCTTTTGTTCTACCCCTTTAGGGTAGTTTGTTTTCGTAATTGATTTACATCATATTTTCATTTTCTTTCATAATTCATTATTCGCTTAGTTAAGAAATATATAACCTTCAGGAATTCTTATGAGCAAGATGAAGCTAGTCGTAATCGGTAACGGGATGGTCGGTCATCGCTATATCGAAGATTTAGTCGAGAAGACAGATGTTGCAAACATGGACATCACGGTGTTCTGTGAAGAACCACGTGTTGCGTATGACCGTGTGCACCTTTCTTCTTACTTTTCACACCATACTGCAGATGAACTTTCTTTGGTAAAAGAAGGCTTCTACGAGAAACACGGCATCAACATGCTGATCGGTGAACGTGCTATCAACGTTAACCGTGAAAAGAAAACAGTTTGCTCAAGCACGGGTCGTGAAATTCAATACGACAAACTTGTTCTTGCTACTGGTTCTTTCCCGTTTGTACCGCCAATTAAAGGCCACGAAGGTAAAGACTGTTTTGTTTACCGTACTATCGAAGACTTAAAAGCTATCGAAGCGACGGCAAAGAATTCTAAATCTGGTGTTGTTGTTGGTGGTGGTCTACTTGGTCTTGAAGCGGCTGGTGCACTAAAGGCATTAGGTGTGACGACTCACGTTGTAGAGTTTGCTCCGAAGCTTATGGCAGAGCAGCTTGATCTTGCGGGTGGTAATCAACTTCGTCAAAAAATCGAACGTATGGGCGTAAACGTTCATACAAGTAAGAACACGCTTGAAATTGCTCCTGAAGGCACTGAAGCTCGTAACGTAATGCGTTTTGCAGACGGTACAGAGCTAGAAACTGATTTCATCGTATTCTCTGCTGGTATTCGCCCACAAGACAAACTTGCTCGTCAAATGGGCCTAGGTATTGCGCCTCGCGGTGGTATCGAGATTAACGATCACTGTCAAACGACAGACAAAGATATCTACGCTATCGGTGAGTGTGCATCTTGGAACCAAACGTTCTACGGTCTAGTGGCTCCTGGTTACAAAATGGCGACCGTTGCGGTTGACCACGTTGTTGGTAACGAAAGCACATTTGAAGGTGCAGACATGTCTGCGAAGCTTAAGCTTCTTGGCGTGAAAGTAGGTTCTATCGGTGATGCTAACGGCCGCACTCCAGGTTGTAAGAGCTACGTTTACCAAAACGAAGAACAAGAAATTTACAAGCGACTAATCGTTTCTGAAGACAACAAGAAGCTGCTTGGTGCGGTAATGGTCGGTGATACGTCTGACTATGGTGATCTTCTTCAGCTAATGCTGAATGAAATCGACCTGCCAGAGCATCCAGATGCATTGATTCTTCCTGCTCACGCGGGTGCTGAAAAGCCAACACTTGGCGCGGATTCTCTTCCTGAGTCTGCTGTTATCTGTTCTTGTTTCGATGTAACTAAAGGCAAGATTGCACAAGCCGTTGCTGAAGGTCACCACACCATTGGTGATATCAAAGCAGTAACTGGTGCTGGTACTGGCTGTGGTGGTTGTATTCCACTTGTGACTTCAGTACTGAACGCTGAACTTGCTAAAGCCGGTGTTGAAGTGAAGAACGACGTATGTGAGCACTTTGCTTACTCTCGCCAAGAGCTTTTCCACCTGATTCGTATCGAAGAAATCAAAACATTTGATGAGTTACTAGAGAAATACGGTAAAGGCTACGGCTGTGAAGTATGTAAGCCTCTAGCGGGTTCTATTCTTGCTTCTTGCTGGGGTGAGCACATCCTTAAGCCTGAGCTAGTGAAACTGCATGATACCAACGATAACTTCCTAGGTAACATCCAAAAAGACGGTACTTACTCTGTTATCCCTCGTATGGCAGGTGGTGAAGTAACGCCTCAAGCACTAAGCGTTCTTGCTGATGTAGCGGCTGAATACAACCTGTACACCAAGATCACAGGTGCACAGCGTATCGGTCTATTCGGTGCTCAAAAAGATGACTTACCAGCAATCTGGAAGAAGTTAGTTGCTGCGGGCTACGAAACAGGTCAAGCGTACGCGAAGGCGCTACGTATGGCTAAGACATGTGTCGGTTCAACTTGGTGTCGTTACGGCGTTCAAGATTCAGTTGGCCTAGGTGTGATGATCGAGAACCGTTACAAAGGCATCCGTACTCCTCATAAGATGAAGTTTGGTGTGTCTGGCTGTACTCGTGAGTGTGCTGAAGCTCAAGGTAAAGATTTAGGTATTATCGCGACTGACGCAGGTTGGAACATGTACGTATGTGGTAACGGTGGTATGAAACCTCGTCACGCAGACTTACTTGCAAGCGACCTAGACCAAGAAACGCTGATCAAATACATCGACCGTTTCATGATGTTCTACATCCGCACGGCTGCGCCACTACAACGTACTTCGGTATGGATGGACAACCTAGAAGGCGGTGTCGATTACCTACGTGAAGTGATTGTCGACAACAAGCTTGGCATCAATGACCAACTTGAAGCGGACGTAGCTGGCCTTGTGGGTAACTTTGCTTGTGAGTGGACTGACACTATCAACGACGAAGCTCAACTTAAGCGCTTCTCACACTTCATCAATGCTGATGACCGTGATGAAAACGTTGTGTTTGTTGACGATGGCCGTGAACAACACCGCCCAGCAACATTCCCAGAAAAACACCCAGAAGCGAAGGGCGACATCCTTCACGTTGAACTGGTTTAATTGGGAGACGACATCATGGCATTTACCAAAGTTTGTAAGATCGAAGACATTATTCCAGGTACCGGTGTTTGTGCGTTGGTTGGTGGTGAGCAAGTTGCTATTTTCCGCCCAACTAAAGCCGAAGAAGTGTTCGCTATTAGTAACACTGACCCGTTTTTTCAATCAAACGTTTTATCTCGCGGTTTAACGGTTGAGCACAAAGGTGAGCTTTGGGTGGCAAGCCCACTTAAGAAGCAACGCTTTAACCTAGCAACAGGTGTGTGCATGGAAGACGAGAACTTCAACGTGAAAGCGTACAAAGCTCGTGTTACCAAGGGTGCTGTAGAAATCTCTGCTTAATCTTTGGATGAGTAAGATTTGATAGATCAAGGGTTCTAGTTATCGACATTGCCTTAATTCGGCAATTAGAACCTTTTCCTATCCGATTTCAACTTTTAATTTTAACTTTTTAAGGACAATCTTATGTCTACTGATTTTAAACCAGCAGAATTCGTTCAAACAATGATCGATGTAGGTGAAGCGAAAACGAAAACGAGTACTCGTGATCTTCTGATTCGAAGCACAATGGCTGGTATCATCCTTTCTCTAGCTGTTGTAGTCGCTATCACGACCATCGTACAAACCGGCATTGGTATTGTTGGCGCTCTTGTGTTCCCAGTGGGCTTCGTCATTCTAAGTGTAATGGGCTATGACCTAGTAACCGGTGTATTTGGCCTTGCTCCTTTAGCGAAATTTGATAACCGTCCAGGTATTACTTGGGGTCGTATCCTACGTTGTTGGGGTCTTGTTGGTCTTGGTAACCTTATCGGTTCTTTAATTGTTGCAGTGTTAGTGGCAATTTCACTTACAGGTAACTTCTCTTTAGAACCAAACGCAGTTGCTCAAAAGTTCATTGCTGTTTCTACAGGTCGTAGCCTAGGGTTTGAAAACATGGGCATGGACGGCTGGATCACATGTTTCGTGCGCGGCATCTTCTGTAACCTAATGGTTTGTCTAGGTGTGATTGGTAACATGACTGCACGCACAGTTGCTGGTCGTGTAGCAATGATGTGGTTCCCGATCTTCATCTTCTTCGCACTTGTATTTGAGCACACAGTTGTAAACATGTTCCTATTCCCACTGGGTATGATTCTTGGCGCTGACTTCGGTATCGCGACATGGTTGAACTTCAACCTTATCCCAACAATCTTAGGTAACATCGTTGGTGGCTTACTGTTAACGTGTGTTCCTCTATACCTGACTCATGCTAAAACAGCTCCTTCTCTAGGCGCGAAGTAATACGGTAAACGTAAGTTAGTATGAGATTGAAAGCCCCAACAACGTGTTTGGGGCTTTTTTAGTTGGAAAGCTGCCAATGTATTCTCGGGCAGACAACACCTTAGTTATCATAGATGCGTTGTTTGCTATTGAGCAAAACATCCGCAATAGATTGTTTTGTTATAATTATTTCTATCTTCGTTAGTATTTAGACTGAATATTTATTTCAACACCTGATAGTCTAAGAGTTAAGGATTTTGATAAGTCATCATGAATACAGTGACTTATCACATAGATTGAAGCTTGAGATAAAACAAGCAAACCTTCGGAGCGCAGAATGTCAGAAGTATCGTCATCGAATGTTAAAGAAGTAAGCAATGGATTTGTTTCATTGGTAGGTGCAGGTCCGGGCGACCCAGACTTACTTACACTAAAAGCCGCACGAGTGATTCAACAAGCAGACGTTTTGGTTTATGACCGCTTGGTATCAAAAGATATCTTAGCGATGGCTAATCCAGAAGCTGAAATGTTGTATGTGGGTAAAAAGCTTGATCATCACTGCGTACCACAAGATCAGATCAACCAACTACTGGTCACTAAAGCGCAAGAGAACAAGCACGTAGTACGCTTAAAAGGTGGTGACTCGTTTATCTTTGGCCGTGGTGGTGAAGAGTGTGAAACGTTAGCTGAGAATGACGTGAGATTTGAAGTGATTCCGGGCATCACAGCAGCTGCAGGCGCAACTGCTTATGCGGGCATTCCGTTGACGCACCGTGATCACGCGCAAAGCGTACAGTTTATTACGGGTCATTTGAAGAAAGATGGCGAAGATATTGACTGGCGTTCTCTTGCTCAACACAATCACACGATCGTGTTTTACATGGGCTTGAAAGAGAGTCCTAATATTCAGAAGAATTTACTCGATAACGGTATGCGAGAAGACATGCCAGTTGCGATTATCGAAAATGGCACTCGCCAAGAGCAGAAAGTGTTTAGAGGTGGGCTACGTGACCTAGCTGATCTTGCTGGCGTTGCAAAGAGCCCTGCACTGATTGTGGTTGGAAGTGTTGCTCAGCTTCATGAAAAACTGGCTTGGTTTAATAAGCAAGCTTAAGTGATTGATGATCAAGCTTAGCTTGTTAGCTTGTTAGCTTGTTAGCTTGTTAGCTTGTTAGCTTGTTTGTTTGTTTGTTTGCTTGCTGGATGGTTAACCAAAGACTTAGCTGACTAAGAATCAAATACTGCAGCGGCTACTCTGTCGCTGCATTTCTTGTTGGCGCATGGGCATTTCGTCAATAATATTGGTGATTAAACTCCAGTCGGTTTTACCACTCCACCTGTGTTTCTCTTTCCCGTCTTTACCAATCAACACGGCAGTGTGTGAACCTTTGGGTATTCCATAACTGTTAGTCACTGCATCCAAATTAAACTCTTCAACTAACCATGCAGGAACGGTGTAGCCGCTTTCGGCGATGACCATGATAACTACATCTCGCTCGTCCAATTGACAATTGTTAATCAAGACTTCATTGAGAAACTCTTTTACGATCGAATCTTCTGTTGGAGCGAAATAAATAACACTGCGGTGTGGCAGAGCTTTGGAATGAGAGTAGGCTGGATAGGCGTGTAACGAGTTGTCTGACAGAATCATAAACATAACCGCGCTTGTTAATAGAGTTTTCAATGGTTTGGATATTGCTTTGGTTATCCCTGAACAGCAAAAGGCCAACACTGAGCCATTGGTGTCGCTGCCAAGGTATGATCTGATTATTTGTCGGTACTGCATGTTCCACCTTCCTTGATAAACTCAAACAAGCGATGAGTTAATAACAACTACGTTAAGCATAGCTAATGAGTTCATTTTTATTAAAGAAAGCGACTCGCATTTTAGAAGTGAATAGAATAGGGTATACGGAAAATCTAAAGGTATGAATTTATGGAAAACATAGCAATTTTGGTCGACGTTCAGAACGTTTACTATACAACACGCGATAAATACCGTTCTAACTTCGACTATAACCAGTTTTGGTATGTTGCCACGGAAGGACGTAACGTTGTCGAAGCCAATGCTTACGCAATCTCAAGCCAAGATCCTAAACAGCGTCAATTCCACCATATTCTTCGTGGTGTTGGTTTTAATGTGAAGCTAAAACCGTTTATTCAGCGTCGTGATGGTAGCGCCAAAGGGGATTGGGATGTCGGTATCGCGTTAGATGCGATAGAGCTTGCGGAGACGGTTGATACGATTGTTTTGGTATCGGGTGATGGCGATTTTGAAATCTTGGTAGAACGAATCAAAGAGCGCTTTGGAAAACCTGTTGAAGTGTATGGCGTTCCTGGGTTAACAGCTCAAAATCTTATCGATTCTGCCTCAAAATTTGTACCGATTGAAAAAGATTTTCTTCTATAGAGGAAATCACGCACTTTATAATTGAAATCAATAATAACGATAATTAGAATGCAAACAGTTCTTATTTATCGGTGTGTGAAATGTCTCGTGTTTTAGTTGTTGATGATGATATTCAGTTGTGTGAGTTACTGGGTGAAGTGTTGGAAAATGAAGGGTATCACGTTGATACCGTTCATTGCGGTGAATCAGCTCTAGAGTTTATTCAATCAAATCCTGTTGATTTAGTCTTACTCGATGTGATGCTCCCCAATTTAAGTGGTATTCAAGTCGCAAGACGTATTTGTCAGCGTTTTGCTACTCCTATCCTTATGCTAACTGCGCTTAATGATGATGCCTCCATGCTAGATGGCTATCAAGCCGGGGCAGATCAATACATCGCTAAGCCTTTCAATGTTCCTGAGCTTTTGACCCGGATTAAGGTGATCTTACGCCGAGTTGGGTTTGAGCGACAAAGACAATCAATGGCTTCATCTAATCAAGGTTTGTGCGAGCAACTTACCCGTTTACCTTTAACGGGCACTGAAAAAGAGTTGCTCGATTATCTGATCAAAAATAATGGCATCGTTGTATCAAAATCTGACTTGCAAATACATGTCTTGAAGAAAGAGCTGTGCCCCTTCGATCGTAATCTAGATATGCATATCAGCAATATACGTCGAAAATTGGTGCAGGCTGGCTTATCAAAGCAACATATTAAAACTGTGCGCGGTCAAGGCTACAGTTACCTGGAGTCGGTAGGAGTATGAGTAACTGGTTTCTACGGTGCCCTGATTTTGTTATCAAGCGTAAGGATGGCTTAACGTTTCAGCTGTTCAGTTGCCTGACAGTGATTTTAGTCAGCATACTCATCCTTCAAGGTGTCGCAGAACGAGCGCTGATGAAAGCTTTGTTGAAGGTACCTGAACCTGTCAAAGCTGAAATGTTGGATTTGGCTTATCAAGCTAATGTACTGATCGAAGAAGGAGACATGGATGAGCTTGCCGACTGGGGCAATGCCCAACGTTATTATTTATTCATTATCGATGAAAACAACCGACCTATTACCCACCGACACATGCATCCGCATTTTGAATTTAAGTTGAAGTACCTGCGTACATTAGACCATCAACTCAGTGATCGTGTGAGTAAGCCTATCTTCGGCTTGCC
Source organism: Vibrio sp. 10N.237.312.B06 (assembly GCF_041464685.1). Lineage (NCBI taxonomy): Bacteria > Pseudomonadati > Pseudomonadota > Gammaproteobacteria > Vibrionales > Vibrionaceae > Vibrio > Vibrio sp. 10N.237.312.B06. The sequence continues at coordinate 23,826 of NZ_JBFSPI010000023.1, read as the reverse complement.
ACTTGATAACGGCAATACACTCGTGATCCAACTGCCAGGCCAGTTTCATCCAGCAAAATCCTTTGCACCGTATTCCTACGCGCTGAAAGCTGTGATTGCTTTGATCGTGTTATCGCTGTTTTCCATTATTATGGCGAAAAGTCTGCAGCAGCCACTCGATCGTTTAAGGGAGGCCAGTCGAAGGCTCGCACAAGGAGATTTTTCAGTGAGTGTTGTGTCTGAGTTGGATTCAACTACACGTGAATTCAATGAGCTTGCCAATGATTTTGACCATATGACCTTTGAGATTAAGTCTCTGGCTGAAAAGCAGCGTCGTTTGATTCGTGATGTATCACATGAGTTGAGGACACCGTTAGCAAGGCAGAATCTCGCATTACATTTACTACGTAGTAAGGTCGATGAAAAAAGTATGGGTTTACTCGAACGGATGGAAAGCGAAACGGAAGAGATGAATAAGCTGGTGGGTGAAATTCTTGAGTTCAGCCGGCTAGAAACCTCTCGTTATGATTCTAAGTTAACTCCAATGCATCTTGAGCAGTATTGCTCAATGCTAATTGTACAGATGCAAAATGACTTGAAACCTAATCAAACTTTGACTGGTGATTTGGAAACTGCAACATCAATGGTTAATGTTGACGAGAGGCTACTTTTGAGGGTGATCAGTAACCTTGTAGGAAATGCGATCAAATACGCAGGGGGCAATGCGGATATTGTCGTCAAGACCTATGGGCAGGTCAATGATAAGCGTTACAGTGTCATTTCTGTGGAGGATGATGGTGAAGGTATCCCAGATAACAAGATTGCAGATATCTTTGACCCGTTTACCCGCATCGAGTCAGCCAGAGATAAACAGTCTGGTGGTTACGGTCTTGGACTCGCGATCGTTAAGGAAGCCATGGGAGTGATGAATGGGCATGTTACCGCTGAGAACAGAGAAGGTGGGGGACTTAGAGTGAACCTTATGTTTCCTATCGTAGATTAAGCGTTAGGCTCGGCACTCAACGCTCAGCCCCTGTAACGAGAAGATAGATGAGAGTTGAATCGTTTCGGCTCAAAGAGAACCCAATAAAAAACGCCACTGCAGATGCAGTGGTGTTTTTGTTTATACGCTTTTCATTATCAGCTAAGGCATAGCCATTAATTACGCCTTAGCTTGGAGATAAGAGCGACAGAGTAGCTAGATTATGCCTGTTGGCGTGCTAGCTTAACTTCTTCTTCTTTCTCACCAGCTGCCGGGTCATTGAAGCGAGACTCATCAAGAGAACCTTCAGACTTAGCAACGATGATAGTTACGGCACTATCACCTGTGATGTTTACAGCGGTACGAATCATATCAAGAAGGCGGTCAACACCCATGATTAGAGCAATACCTTCAAGCGGTAGACCAACTTGGTTCAATACCATCGCTAGCATAACAAGACCAACACCAGGAACACCTGCGGTACCAACAGACGCCAATGTCGCTGTTAGGATAACCATTAGGTAATCACCCATAGTCAGGTCGATGTTGTAAGCTTGTGCAATAAACGCAGTTGCAACACCTTGCATGATAGCTGTGCCATCCATGTTCACTGTTGCACCTAGTGGTACGGTGAATGAAGCGACTTTGTTGTCTACGCCCATGCGGTTTTTAGCCGTTTCCATTGTTACTGGAATCGTTGCGTTCGAAGAGGCAGTTGAAAACGCAAACATGATTGCATCTTCCATCTTACGTAAGAACGTAATCGGACTTAGGCCTGTGAATCCTTTAAGCATCGCGCTGTAGGTAACCAAACCGTGTAGAAATAGGGTACCCGCAAGCACTAAGAAGTATTCTGCTAGGTTCCAAATTGCGCTTAAACCAAGGCCAGAGAACAGCTTCGCCATTAAGAAGAATACGCCGTAAGGCGCAAGGTTCATTAGTAGCGCAACTAGCTTCATGATCACTTCGTTTAGATCAGAGAAAACCGCAGCGATACGCTCACCTGGTTTACCCGCTGCACTGATTGCAATACCAAACAACACAGCAAATACGATAACTTGTAGCGTTTTGCCCTCAGCCATCGCCTGAATAGGGTTGGTCGGGAACATGTCGATGATGACTTGGCCCAAAGAAGGAGCATCAGCTGATTTGAAAGAGCTCGCAGCCGTAAGATCCGCACCCGCTCCAGGTTGGAACAAATTACCGATAGTCAGTGCTAGAGTGATAGCTACAGCAGTTGTACCGATATAAAGTGCAAGTGTTTTGCCCCCCATACGGCCAAGAGTTGATAAGTCTTTAAGAGAGCTTGTACCGCACACGAGTGAAACGAAGACGAGTGGTACAACAAGCATTTTTAAACTGGCGACAAAGATCTGTCCGCCTACTTCAAAGAGTCCGTTAACGATGTAGTTGTTAACAAATCCGCTGTCTGCAAAAAGGGATTGAATGGCAAATCCCGTTAATATACCTACGACCATACCGAGGATAACTCGGCCAGTCAGAGACATAGGTTTCTTGGTATTCATTTAGAACACTCCTTATTATTTATAACTTTGATACCTTTCCAAAGTGAGAAGGAGATTAGCAGTCGGTTGATTAAATCGAAAAACAAAAAATGAGTTTGGAATTACAGATGTGATCATAATCACTGATAATTGTTCAAATAAAACAAAATAAAACAAAATAATTCACCAGTCCTTTACATTTATCGAGTGTTTTATACAAAAAATCGTCGTTCTGAAGGTAATAAATAAGATAAGAGGATTTTGTTATAGATGTTTGCTTATTACATTGACTGCGCAAATGGCGGTGTTTCAAAAAGTTTGGCGCAGAGAGCCGATTTTTAATTCAAGTGCTCGTTAAATGACTGTATTGAATTGGTTTCTTTTAACTGCAGGTTAACGACTCGTCAGCTCGTCTTTACAAAACTTTACGAATGCAAAAAATGTAAATTTAATGCAAATAGTAATAGTTATCACTTATATTCCCCATCGAAATAATTCAGTGGTACCGGAAACGGTCTAACGGACACATCGAATAAATAACAAAGTGTTCGTCTAAAAGAATAAAAGTGGAGAAAAGGACATGTTTTCAAAAAAGCCATTGGCTTTAGTGATCGGCGCAGTATTAGCTTCACCAGCAGTATTGGCAGAAGCAGTAAAAACTGACGAGCATATGGTTGTTGAAGGTCGTGATTACGGTTATAAAGCCGACACGAATACAACAGCAATGCGCATGAAGGCGACTCAATTAGAGACTCCAGGACAAGTTACGATTATCAGTGAGCAAATCATTGATGAGCAACGCGCAAGCACGCTTGGCGAAGTATTAAAAAATGATGCGTCAATTTCAGCGGGTTCTAAATCAACAAACCGTGAGCGCTTCAACCTACGTGGTTTCTCTCTAGGAAGCAGTTCTGGTTACTTGCGCGATGGCGTTCAACACTGGTCTCATTACCGTCAACCGGTAGAACTACTAGAACGTGTTGAAGTACTAAAAGGTCCTGCAGGTTTGCTCTACGGTAAATCAGCACCTGGTGGCCTTGTTAACATGGTTGCTAAGAAGCCTACGTATGAAACTCAAGTTAGCGTAAGCCAAGACATTGGTTCTGACAGTTACACACGTACTACCGCTGATGTAAGCGGTTCATTGAACGATGATCAAACTCTACGTGCTCGTCTTATTGTTTCACAAGAAAACCAAGACTCTTACCGCACACGTTTTGACGGCACAGATGTAGAGACTGACCGCTTTGTTGGTGGCCTATTTGTTGATTACGATATCAACGAAGATGTGATGCTATCTGCGCATTACGACCGTACTCAAGAGTTGGGTGATCTAGATAACGGCTCAAAGATTGATACGAAAACAGGTAAAGCGATTACCCCAAATACGGTTAATGACCAACGCTTCGCACAAACAGACAACGACGTAGCAAACTACGGTGTGGCTGTTACAGCAAACTTGAGCGATACATGGGCAGTTAAATCGGGTATCAGTCGTCAGTTTTACGAACGTCGCCGTACTGAATCAGATAACGTTATTGATTCAAAGAAAGACAGAAAAACCAAGAAAACACTAGGTTATGGTTACAAAGTATCAGACCGTCATGATGAGTGGACGTTTGATACGGCTTACGTGGATTTTACTGGTGATGTTGATGCATTTGGTGTGAATCACCGTCTGTTGGTGGGTGCAAATGGGTTGCACTACGATTACAAGCGCCTGTACGTATCAGACTACGCTTGTTTTAACGCTTCAGAAGCAGACACAATGAAAGAGTGTGGCAAAGGCTTTGATATGCCTGCAGACATTCACTATAACAACGATGATTCAGTATCACACTCGAAGAGCCAACACTACGGTCTATATCTTCAAGATTTAGTGACGTTCAATGAGCAGTGGCAAGCACTTGCTGGTGTTCGTTTCGCTTACGATGATACAACGAGCAGTTCTGGTAAAGAAGAGAGCTACAATAACATCCTACCTAAGTTCGGTGCGATTTACTCTCCGGCGCCAAACGGTTCTATTTACGCGGTTTACTCTGAAAGTTTTGAACCTGTAAGTGAGATTTCTGATAAAGATGATGTGAACTTCGGCCAGTCTCAAGATGCGAAGAAAGGTACACTTTATGAGCTAGGCTCAAAGTGGGAACTGTTTGATGAGCGTTTATTCGTATCAGGAGCAGTATTCCAGATCACACAAACGAACATGCAAGTTACAGAAGACCTTCCTGCATCTCATGCAAAAGATACTCGTACTACACAGGTGGGTGAGCAAGTTCACACTGGTGTGGAGCTAGCTGCGACGGGCTACGTGACGGATGCGTTCTCTGTAAGTGCATCAACAATGTTCTTAGATGCTGAATATAAGAATGACCCTGCTCTTAATGGTAAAACACCAGCAGACGTACCTGAATTTACGGCAAGCATCTGGTCTACTTACGCATTCAACAACGGTACTGATGTAAACCTAGGTGTGTATCACGTAGGTGAGCGTTACACTGAAAGTGCTAACACGTTTAAGAAAGACGCTTACACTCGTGTAGATGCTGGTGTTGCACATACGATTAAGTACGATGAAAACTTAGACTTTGTTGCACGCTTTAATGTAGAGAACTTATTCGATACAGATTACCTAGAAGGTGGCAGCACTCGCGGCGTTGTTGTTGGCGAAGGTCGTAACTACATGGCTACGTTACAGGTAAAATACTAATTTGTTAGTAGGGTACTATTGGTAGCTTAAATATTAAGGGGAAGGTTTCGACTTTCCCCTTTCTTGATTCTGCTATTTAGTAAAAATACCCCTAGCAATGCGAGTGGTTTTTAATGATAATGAGACTGCTTATCAATAAAACTCATTTGTTCTTCTTCTAAAGTAAATGACTACAATTATGAATCTTTTAAAAACTAGCCTAGCACTTGCCATCAGTTTGGTTGCAACGTCATCGATGGCAAACAGCTTGGATCAAGCTCAATCAATTCAAAACAAGACCAATAACGCGTCGGCTTCGAGCCAAAAGGTTATTGATAAAAGCTCACAAGCAACATTATTGCTGCAAGCTGAGGTTGAGCGTCTGCAAGAAGAAGTGAAAAATTTAGAAATCTATCACGATCATCTTGCCGCATTGGTTAAGAGCCAAGATCAAGAAGCGCAGAGTATTGAAGGGCAGATCGACGAAATCAAACTAACACGTCAAGGTGTTGTGCCTTTAATGTACAAGATGATCGATGGTCTCCAGGAAGTTATTGAAAGCGATCTACCTTTCAAGACAAATAGCCGTCTGCGTCGCGTTGAAAAGCTGAAAGCGATGATGACTCGTGCTGATGTCAGTGATGCTGAAAAATATCGCCGTATTTTAGAGGCGTACCAAATTGAAGTGGATTACGGTATTAAGCTAAGTTCTTATTCAAGCCGTGTCGAGTTAAGTCAAGATAAAGTGCTTGAAGTTGATATTTTGCATCTTGGCCGCATTTCACTGGTCGCTCGTAACTTAAATGGTACCCAATATTGGTCTTGGGACCAAAATAGCGATCAATGGCAAGAGTTGGATTCTTCGATGAAATCTGAGTTGGACAAAGCGTACGATATTGCTAATAAGCAAGCGTCTCCAAGCTTAATTACTTTACCTGTTTCTTTAACTGTTGCGGAGGTTAAGTAATGAACTTAAAGCCATTAGCAGCATTGCTTTGCATTACGTCAATTTCATTTTCTGCTTTCTCTGCATCAGACACGACAGCTCAGCTTGTTAACAAAGCAAAATCAGAGAGTCGCACGCAAGCGTCTCATAACGTAATTCGTGAAGCTGACTTTAAAAAGACAGAACAACAACTCAAAGCGATCAAAGCACAGCTTGAAGCTAAACGTAGCTCTATTCAAGGTGCGACCGATGTTCTGACTCAGACATTCAGTGATAACGAAAACAAGCTTGCTCGTTTAGAAGAGAAACTGCGTTTAGAAACAGGTAGCTTAGGTGAGTTGTTTGGCGTTGTAAGACAAAATGCAAAAGACCTTGAACATGAGCTTACGGATACAGTAACTAACGTAGATCGCGCAGCGTATACAGAAACTGTTTATCAAATCGTGGACGCAAAATCATTACCGTCAATGCCCCAGTTAACAGGTCTTTGGTTGAGCATGATGGAGCAAATTCAAGCAAGTTCAGAGATAAGCAAGTCGACAGTTTCACTAGTTAATAGTGAAGGGGTCACTGAAAAGGCAGAAGCTTATCGACTGGGTTCTATTGGCTTAGTTGCTGAGTCAGGTTACGTATGGTGGGATGCTAGACATCAAGATGCAATAGTTTACTTGAAGCAGCCTTCACAAGGTCCAACACTGGCGTCGCTTTCTACTTTAGCTAATGGCGAAGTGTCTAACGTGGTCGTCGATCCTTCTCGTGGATTCATGCTAGAACAATTAGCTTTGGAACCAAGCCTAGCTGATCGTCTGCAAGCCGGTGGCCTAGTAGGTAAAGTTATTCTTGGCTTGTTGGCAATTGGCTTAATCATCGCATTGGTTCGTGGTATTTCTTTGGCTATCGCTCGTCAGAAGATTCGCGCTCAACTTAAAAAACCTGAACAAGCGGGAGACAACCCTCTGGGTCGTGTTCTTGCGGTTTACAGCAAAGAGAAAAATCAAACAGTAGAAGCATTAGAACTGCGACTTTTAGAAGCGGTAGTGGATGAACAAACTCACCTAGAGAAAGGTTTATCAATGCTGAAGCTTCTAGCTGCGCTAGCACCAATGCTTGGCTTGCTAGGTACCGTAACCGGCATGATAGAAACATTCCAAGTGATCACACAGTTTGGTAATGGTGACCCTAAAGTAATGGCGGGCGGCATTTCGATGGCACTTGTTACAACGGTACTTGGCCTTGTTGCTGCAATGCCACTGCTATTGGCACACAACATTCTGAGTACTCAGTCAGAGAACATTCGTAATATTTTGGAGAAACAGGGCATTGGCCTTGTTGCTGAGCAGGCAGAGAAGTCTATTGAACCAAGCGCTGTTGTTTCACAAGTTGGGACTGCCGCGTAATGGATATTTTGTCGGGTTCTCTATTACCAGCGAGTTGGTTAACGAGTAACTGGCTGCTGTCTTTATCAAACTTTATGGAGCAGGGCGGTTTCGTCCTGTGGTGGCTAGCGGCTGTCGTCCTCGTTTTTTGGGTACTTGTGGTAGAACGTGTGCTTTATCTCGCGTTCGACTTTCCAAAGCAGCGTCAAGCTTGGATTAATCAGTGGCATGAAAGAGAAGAACACTCTTCTTGGTATGCGAAAGCCATTCGTGAAGGTTGGTTGGGGCAAGCGAGTATTTTACTTAACCAAAACTTGAACTTTATTAAGCTGTTAGTTGCTATTTGTCCGATGTTGGGTTTGCTCGGTACCGTAACCGGTATGATCTCCGTTTTTGATGTCATGGCGACTCAAGGAAGCAGTGATCCTAAATTGATGGCCTCAGGTATCTCGTTGGCAACTTTACCAACGATGGCGGGTATGGTTGCTGCATTAGCTGGCATGTTTGTTCATGCTCGTTTAGCGAAAGTCTGTAACCGCTTAGAATTGAAATTAGAAAAATCTTTAAGGAGTCAACGATGAGACTCGGTCGACGTCATTCTAAAAACGAAGAGGCTCAAATAGACCTTACTTCGATGCTTGATATCGTATTCATCATGCTTATTTTCTTCATTGTGACGAGTTCATTTGTTCGTGAATCTGGTGTTGAAGTCAATCGCCCGCAAGCTTCAAATGTAGTGAGCCAAAAAGATGCAGGTATCTTTGTCGCGATTACTTCTTCGAATGACATTTTCATAGATAAACGTGTTGTGGATGTTGAACGTGTTCAAGCGACGTTAGAACACTTGTTGCTAGAACAACCTGATGCTTCTTTGGTTATTCAGGCGGACGAGCATGCTTATAACGGTACGGTTGTTAAAGTGATGGACGCTGCCAAAGGTGCGGGTGTTAAAAATATTGCGCTTGCAGCTGAAAAGCGATGATCTTGGAGGATCTTAATCAATGATTCGCCTATTTCTTGCATTACCTTTAGCGGGAGCGTTGGGTTTAGCACTATTTTCTTTCATGGCTTGGATGGTCGATAATGGACACCAACGTTCGCCAGACAACAGTGAGACGTTAAGTTTCAACATGGTGATGGTTGAACAAGAACAAGAAGTACAGAGAAGACAACGTGCAGTCCCGGAACAACCCGAAATGCCAGAGCCGCCACCGCAAGCGCAAACGTCTCAGTCGCAAGCTGAAGTAACGCCTCTGAATTCAATGTCTTCACTGTCTTCACTGGATTTGAATACTTCAATTGAAGGCCTAGCGATTAACGCTCCAACATTTTCTGATTTTGGGTCAAATCAACAGGTAATGCCGCTTTATCGAGTTGAACCTCGTTATCCAGCAAAAGCGCTCAAGCGTGGCGCTGAAGGGTATGTCATTTTGTCTTTTACAATCGATGAAACAGGACGTTCTGTTGATATTCAAGTTACGGATGCAAATCCACGTCGTATGTTTGAACGTGAAGCGATAAGAGCACTTAAAAAATGGAAGTATCAACCCAAAGTCGTCGATGGAAAAGCGGTTGCTCAGGTTGGTCAAACCGTGAAACTAGAGTTTAAGTTGGCAAAATGATGAAACAGATATGGATATTAGTGGGCTTGTTGATAATGCCCCTTACAGTACCGGCAAAAGAGCTAACCCAATACACCGTTATTCGTGTTCAAAAGGCGAATAAACTTGCTCAAGAGGAGCACGTTAAACAGGCGATTGAGGTTTTGGCTAGTTTAGAGTTATCTAAAGGCTATGACAAAGCCTATGTCGCTCGCATGCTTGGTGTGTTTTACTGGCAAGATGGTAAAACAGAGACGGCAATCAAGCAGCTTACTTATGCAGTGGATAGTGGCTTATTGGTCGATGAGCAAGCTTGGGTAACGAAACGTATGTTAGCTGATTTGCTGCTTAGCGAGCAGCATTTTAAAGCGGCATTACCACACTATTATGAGCTCGTTAAAACAGCACCGGAAACTGAAAAGAAAGACACGCTATGGATGCGAATTGCTCAAGCTGAATACCAAATTGAAAACTGGACGAAAGTACTGGCGGCTATAGGTAATCATAACAAGTTTAATTCAAAACCACAGTTGTCGCCTCTCTCGTTAAAGCTGGGTGCTCAACTACAGTTAAAACAATGGAAGCAATCAATTCCTACGTTAGAAAGTTTAGTTGAACTTCAACCCGAAAAAGACAACTGGTGGCGTCAACTGGTCGGGATTCAGTTAAGGCTAGAGCGTAGCCGAGATGCGTTGAATACCTTAGCGCTTGCTGAGCTACAAGGTGTTGAACTGAATAATTCAGACCGTAGGCTACTTGCTCAACTGTACGCGAAACGAGGCATCCCTGAGCGCGCTGCGCAAGAAATTAGCAAGTTAGATGACGCAAACAGCGATGTCCAACTTCTGGCTGAGCAAGCAACCTACTGGCAGCTAGCGAAAGAGTGGGACAATGCTATTGAAGTGTGGACGTTAGCGTCGAACATGAATACTCGATACCATTGGAATGTTGCTCAATTATTGGTTCAGCAAGGTTACTACGAGCGAGCTCTGGTTGTTTTAGACAAAGTGAAAGACAAGAACAAGCAAGCTGACGTTGCATTAGCGAAAGTACGTTCATGGTATAAGTTGAAGAACTTAGATAATGCTCTCGCTCAAGCTAAGCGGGCGAACAACATTGAACCGTCTCCTGAGGCTAAAGGGTGGATCAAATATTTGACCCAGCTGAGAACGGTAAGCGAAAGTGGAAACGCCTAATCACATATAGTTAGAAGCTAGAAAACAGAGTACTAAATAAGACAGTGAAAGGGTGTCATTTGAATGTTCAAATGACACCCTTTTTTTGTATTCAATAGACTTAAACCTTAAACTTAGGTGCCTGAGCGGTGCTGTTGTTTGACTGAGGTAAGAATAATACCAATCACAGTAAGTCAGTGATCATAAATAGCGCAGGAAAAATGCTTGAGAACAAGGCGGAAATTTTCGATAAGTAGTTATTCTAAAATGAAAATTTCTAACGATGTTATCGAGTGTTTTAACTAGCTAGGATGAACAGTTATTTACTACGATTGGTATAAAGATAAAGATAAAGATAAAGATAAAGATAAAGATAAAGATAAAGATAAAGA